>CABQZS010000172.1 GCA_902468695.1 uncultured Collinsella sp. | reverse complement strand
CGCGCCCCGCACAGGCTAAAGCCCGTAATGGCGTGCCGCCCCGTTTGGGGCGGCACGTTTTGTTTGGGGCCGCACGTTTTTGTTTGGGCGGACGTCTGCCGCATGCGCTACTCAAAGTATTGGAACTTGTTGGTCGAGAAGGCGAATGTTACGACGAAGCCTTCGCCGGGCTCCGATGCTGCGGTGACGTCGATGCCCATCTTGGAGCACAGGCGCGCCACCAGGTAGAGGCCGATGCCCGTTGCGCGCTTGGTGGTGCGGCCGTTGTCGCCGGTAAAGCCCTTCTCGAACACGCGCGGCAGGTCGGCCGCGCTCACGCCGCAGCCGTTATCCGCGACGGCAAGCTCGATGCGCTCGCTTGCCAGGCCCTCGTCCAACAACGCTCCCGAAAACACGATCCTCGCGCCGTCCTCACGCGCATATTTAATGCTGTTCTGAATGAGCTGGCCCAGAATAAACTCGAGCCACTTCTCGTCGGTAAAAACCTCAAAGTCGAGATTCTCGCACACCGGCGCCACGTGTGCCGCGATGAGCTCACGCGCATTGGCCTTGATTGCGCCCGTCACCAGAGCCTTGAGGTTCCAACGTCGAATCAGGTAATCGCGCTCCACAACCTCCGAGCGCGCATAGTAGAGCGCCTGGTCGATATAGCGTTCCACGCGGGCAAGCTCGCGACCGAGGTCATCTACGCGCGACAGGTCATCTTCGCTGCCGTCCAGGTTTTCCAAAATCAGATGGGCTGCCGCCAGAGGCAGCTTGGCCTCGTGGACCCAGCTCTCGATATAGTCGCGGTAGTCATCGGTCTGGCGCCGGCCCTCCGCCACCTCATCGCATGCCGCCTTGCCCACCCGGCGCAAGACCTCGTACTCGAGCTCGCCCTCGGCATAGGTCGGGCATTGCACCATCTCCTGCACCCATGCGGGACTCTCGAGCTCCTCGGCCGCACGCTCCAGCTGGCGCAGAAAACGACGACGGCGCGCGTACTCGATCACGATGCCGAGCATACCAAAGATAAAGGACACACCAACCGCCACGACCACGATAGAAACGGGTGCGCCGGCGACCGTCAGCACAAAGCAGCTCAGCAGCACGCCGCACGTCCACACGGCGACGGGAAGCAGCGCATCTTTAAAGAACTTGGCAAACGACATAGCCGGCCCCTAGATCGAATAGCCCTGGCCGCGGTGCGTGGTCAAATACCCCTTGATGCCGATTTTTTCGAGCGTGGTGCGCAGGCGGTTGATGTTGACGGTAAGCGTGTTGTCGTCCACGAAGGCGTCGGAGTCCCACAGGTCCTGCATGATGGCCGAGCGCGAAACAATCTTGCCCGCGCGGCTCAGAAGCAGTGAGAGGATACGCAGTTCGTTTTTGGTGAGCTCGGTGCTAGTGCCGGTTTGCGTGTTGGTAACCATGGAGCGGGCGAGGTCGAGCTCCAGGCCCTTGTGGACGAGCGTGCTGCGCTCGCCCGCCGTCGCGGTGCGACGCAGCAAGGCATTGATGCGCGCCACGAGCACACGGGCGCTGTAGGGCTTGGGAACAAAGTCGTCCGCGCCGAGCGTCATGGCCATGACCTCGTCGATCTCGGTCGTGCGCGACGTGAGGACGATGATGGGAACCTCGGATTCGCGGCGAACCTCATGGCAGATATGCTGGCCGTCTTTGACGGGAAGCGTCAGGTCGAGCAGCACCAGGTCGGGCGCGGCGGCGAGAATATCGCGCGAAACATGCTCGAACGATTCGCAGGCCTCGACCTCAAAACCCGCACGGGCAAGGATATCGACAAGCTCACGACGAATGGGCTCGTCGTCCTCAACGATATAGATCAGCGCCATGTGTCCTCCCATTTCGCGTAACTTGCACCTTCCACACCATTATGCCCACGGCGTCGCAGCGATACGACCCCGTGGGCACCTAATGTGACAAAAGCGTTCGGTAGTCTTGAGAGAAAATAGGGGCCGACCGGTCCTAAACCGATCGGCCCCATCACTTCGACCTCGAGTCTCTACTCGAGCGTACGCATGTACGCGGAGATAGCATCCAGGCCCTTCTGCAGGTCGTCGGTGTTATCGGAGTATGCATAGCCGATGCGCATGCTCTTGGGCTCCTCGAAGCAATCGCCCGGGGTGACGAGCGCGCCGGACTTCTTAATCATGTCGATGCAGAACGTCCTGGAGTCGATGTCGTAGTCGTAATACACGAGCGCGGTGGTACCCGCCTCGGGCTTGACGAACGACAGGTGCGGCTCGCTCTCGACCCACTTCTCCAGAACAGCAAGGTTCTGACGGACGATGCGACGGCTGCGCTCAAGGATCACGGAAGCGTTGCCCAGAATCAGCTCCGCCACCGACTCGCTGAATATGCCGGCGGAAATCAGGTTGTAGTCGCGATGCGAGAGCAGCGCGCGACGGAGCTCCGGGCTCTTGGTGACCGCCCAGCCCAGACGCAGGCCGGCGAACGACCAGACCTTGGACATGGATGCGGTGACGATGGCCTTGTCGTACAGGTCGATCACGGACTCGGAGTACTTATCCGTCTGAGTAAGCAGACGGTAGACCTCGTCGCAGAGCACCCACGCGTCGTGTTTGCGTGCGACCTCGACAATCGCCTTGAGCGTATCGGTGTCGAGCAGGGCGCCCGTGGGGTTGTCCGGGTTATTGATGCAGATGAGCTTGGTATCGTCGGTCACCAGGGCATCAAGCGCGTCGACGTCGACGTGGTAGCCGTTCTCGCGATCGAGCTGAAGGATATCGACCTTCGCACCGCACATCTCGGGAATCGAGTAAAGCTGCTGGTAGGTGGGCTTGACGGAGACTACATGATCGCCCGGTTCGACGAGCGTGGAAATTACCAGGGAGTTGGCACCGGTCGCGCCGTGCGTGGGCACGATATGCCCGGGCTCGACCGTCTTATAGAGACGCGCGACCCCCTCGAGGAAGCCGGGCTGACCCTCGATGTCTCCGTAGGTGAATCGGCGCGAGCACAGGCTATCGAGCCACGCCTTCTTGTCGGTGTTCGTAAGCTCGAACAACTGGTCGAGCGTGAGAGAGTAGACGCACGTCTCCGCAACGTTGTGGGTGCACTTGGTCTCCCACTCGTTCATCCACTGCTCGACGGCGAAATCCTTGATCTGCATTGTCGTTTCCTTTCCTTGACTTTCTTACAGTTCCACCACGGTGCCCAGCCCCGCCTCGACGGCGCGGTCGTAGACGATTTTCGATGCCGAAAGGTCCTGAACGGCGATGCCCGACGTATCGAACACCGTCACCTGCTCGTCATCCGAACGCCCCGTAACCGTGCCGGCGATGACTTCGCCGAGCTCCGCTTTGATGCCCTCGGGCATGATGGCGCCCTCGGCAACCGGAATCTCCAGCTCACCGGACGCGACCGATTGCTCGCGGTCGTCGACGTAAACAGCGGCACGGGTGACAAGCGCCGAGGCGAGCTCCTGCTTGCCGGGCATGTCGGCACCGACGCAGGAGATATGCGTACCGGGGCGCACCCATGCATCGGGGATGATGGGCTTGGTCGCCGGCGTGATCGTCACGATGATGTCGGCCTCTGCCGCGGCACCTTGGCCGTCGGCCGTCGCCTCGATGGAATAGGTGGATGCCTCGCGAACATGCTCGCAGGCGCCCAAGATATGGGCGACTTCGTCTCGCATGCACTCGACGCGGGCCTCGGGCGCGGCATCGGAAACCGGCTCCCACACCTTGACCTCACTCACTTTGGGACAGGCGGCGAGCACGCCCGCCACCATATAGGTGCTCATATGGCCGGCACCCGCAACAAGCAGTTTGGACGCATCCGCCCGAGCCAGCCACTTAGCACCGAGCGCAGCGGCGGCACCGGTGCGAAGTCCAGTGACGGCAGAGGCATTGAGCAGCGCCAGCGGCTCGCCCGTCGCGTTGTCGCACAGCAGCGTGGTGCCAAAGATCTCGGGCAGCCCCTTTTTGGGATTCTGAGAGAACCAAGCAGTGAGCTTGAGACCGAAGAGGCCGCTTCCCGCCAACTCGCCCGAGCGGATATCCATATCGGCCACGCCGAGTTCGAACTGCTCATATACCATCGGCCACGCAACACCCTTGCCCGTTGCCTTCTGGCGATACGCCTCCTCAACGGCAGCGATTGCATCCTCGATCGTCAGCACCTTGGAAACTTCCTCGGCCGATAGCACCACCATCTGCCCCATCATCGCTCCTCTCAGCGAAAGCTTTACGTTGCTTCACTGTACGGTTTAGTTACGATGCCGCCAAGAATCATTTCTTGTTGGAATCTACAACGATTCTCAATCTGATTTTTCGTTCCATCAGCATAAATTTGAACTATTTCTCGCATGAAAGGCATACGGATGTGCGATTATCCTATTTATACCTATACTTATTGTAGTGATTTACAAGGTGATGTTGATGCTATACACCATCTCGGACTTCTCACGGGAATATGAGGGGTCAGTCCGTCTAATCGCCGGCAGCGATGGCGTCTCGCGTGCCGTCTCTGGCGTCGGAATCCTCGATTATGAACTCATGCCCGGCCTCAAGAGCAAGTACCAGCGCGTCAACTTCAGCTCAGACGAGATCGTCCTCAGCACCTTCCTCTATGCGAAGGACGACCCATACCTCATCACTGAAGCCGTGAAATACCTCGTCGCCAAGGGAACGAGCGGTCTCATCATCAAAAACGTCCTGCACATCCCGATTCCCGACCAAGCCATCCGCTACGCCAACGCGCGGCACTACCCGGTCTTTCTCACGACCGACGACTCACTGTTCTTTGACAGCGTCATCTATGAGGTCAAACGGCATATCGATCAGCTCGCGTCCATCGACTTCGCACAGCGCGAGATCGATGCCCTGAGGACAGACGTATCGCCCGAGTCCATCTGCCGACGCATCCGAGGCCTCAACCCGTCATTTCTGGACGAAGCGGTCGCCCTGTTCGCATCGTTTGCAGAGCCCCTCGACCCGCGTACGTTTTTGCAAATCGAACGTCTCTGTGCAAAATCTACCCTCGCCGGATGCCACAATATGCTGGCACCCTATGACGGAGGTTTATTATTCGTAGCGACAAGCGACTCGGAGCAGACGCTCGATGTGGAGCGAATCGTGCAGGCACTCACGGAGCTCATCGAGGTTAGCGGTATCGATGGCGGAGCGGAGGGGCTCGGCATCAGCGATATTCTGTTTGGAGACGAAGCGGTGGCGCAGGCGATCTCGCAGGCGATTTACGCACAGCGCCTATCTTGTCAACGAGCCGAGGGTCCCGTGCGCTATACGCAGCTCGGCATCCTGAGAACCGTAATGCCTTTTGCGGAAACCCCGGAGATGCGATCGTTCTCGGAGGCGATTCTCTCGCCGATACGCGAGCACGACAGCGAGCATGGCAGCGAACTGGAATCCACGCTCGCTGCATTCATCGAGAACGACCGACGTATCGAGCGAACCGCCAAGCAGACTAGCCAGCACCCGAACACGATTCGATATCGCCTCGATAAGGTGACAGCTCTCACCGGACTGAGCTACAAATGCGCCCCGGAGATGGAGCAGCTGTCGCTCGCCTACGCAATCGAACGCGCTCGCTCGCTTCAGTAAGCCCACCCCGCCTTGAGGTTAGGAGCGGCGGGCACGGAGCTTTTCGTAGCCCTCGGCGAAGAAGGCGACCGTGGCGGCGTCCGCCTCAGCGGCATCGGTATCGTCGGCAGGGACCACGCCGTGCTCGTCGCTCACCAGAAACAGCGCGCCCTTAAGCTGCGCGGGAATATCTACGCGCGTGACCGAGATGCCCTTGGTCTGGGCCAGCTGCTCGATGAGCGTCGCCGTGCCGCACAGGCACTCGTCCGCTGGCGCCACAAAGGCAAGCTCGCCGTTATCGACGGCGGCGAGCAGCTCGGGCGCCACGCCGGTTTCGTCGGCCTCGGAGCGGGCCTCGGCGGAGCGGGCACGTAGCGCCTTGGCCGACGTATCGGTTAGCGGCTCGTACTCCCCCACCGTCATGGCGGCGTTGCCGTTGACGTCGATCACCAGCATGAGCACGCCGTCGCGTGCGGTGTAATCGCCCTCGGCAAGCGACCACTCAACGTGCTGCTTGGCCCAGCTGAGCATGTTATGGGTAAGCGGCTCGCCCTGCACCAAACGCTCGGACAGTGCGCGAATGTGGCGGTTGAGCATGGGCACCTTTTTGTTGGACATGCGCCAACGGCAGACAAGCGCGGGCTTGTCGAGCGTAAACTTCTCGACCGCCTCCTGATTGGCGCAAAAGTCCTCGTACGCACGCTGATCCTCGGCATTGCCAAACAGCTCGGCATCATCAATCTGGGGCATGGTTGTACCTTTCGTGTTAGTCATTCCGTCCTCTTATACCAAAAAGACGGCCCTCCAAACGGAGCAGCCGTCTTTTGCGGAGATTATTTTGACGATATGGTCAGGCGACCGATCAGCTTAATGGGATAGAACAACATCCCATTAAGGGTTTTCCAAGTGCCCGAGATTGCCCCGAAAGAGGAGCGCCGCGTACTAAATGTACGCAAGCGACGGTTTGAGGGGCAAGGTCGGGTGCTTGGGAAAGCCTCTAGTGCCTAAAATGCCTGGCCCCCGTGAAGACCATCGCAATACCATGCTCGTTGCAAGCCTGGATGCTCTCGTCGTCGCGCTTGGAGCCGCCGGGCTGGATGATGCAGGTCACGCCGTGTGCAGCAAGCACGTCGACGTTGTCGCGGAACGGGAAGAACGCGTCGCTTGCACAGGCAAAGCCGCCCTTCTCCACGCCCTCGCGCTCGCAGAAGTCCTCGGCGCGCTCGCAGGCAAGCAGCGCAGAGTCAACGCGGTTAGGCTGACCCGGGCCCATGCCAATGCCGGCCTTGCCCTTGGAAACCAAGATAGCGTTGGACTTAACGCCCTTGCAGACCTTCCAGGCAAACTCGAGCTCGGCCATCTCGGCGTCGGTGGGCTTGCGGTCGGTGGGGAACGTAAAGGTCGCGGGATCCTCGGTCACGTGGTCGACTTCCTGCACCAGCATGCCGCCGTCGATGGAGCGCAGCTCCACCTGGGCGCCGTGGTCCACGCCGCCGGTGGCCAGCACGCGCAGGTTGGGGCGCTTGGCCATGCGCTCGAGCGCCTCGTCGGTGTAGGTCGGGGCGATGATAACCTCGACGAACTGCTTGTTCTGATCGGCAAAGTGCTCGACCAGCTCATAGGGAACCTCGCGGTTGCAGGCAATGATGCCGCCGAAGGCGCTCTTGGGATCGCAGGCGAAGGCGCGGTCGTAAGCGGACGTAATGTCCTCGGCAACGGCGGAGCCGCAGGGGTTCTGGTGCTTGAGAATCACGCAGGCCGGCTCGTCGAACTCGCGGACCAGGTTCCAAGCGGCATCGGCATCCAGATAGTTGTTGTAGCTGAGCGGCTTGCCCTGGATCTGCTCGGAGCCAACGAGCGGGAACTGCGAGCTCGCGGTGTTCTCGCAGCCCTCGGCAAAGCGGTAGACCGTAGCCTTCTGCTGCGGGTTCTCGCCATAGCGCAGGTCGTCGACCTTCTCCAGCGAGATCTCGAGCTTGGCAGAGGTGTCCGCCACGTCGCTTGCCTGGGCGGCAAGCCAACGGGAGATAGCCGTGTCGTAGGCGGCGGTGGTCTGGTAGACCTTCACCTGCAGGCGACGACGGGTGGAAAGCGTGGTGCAGCCACCGGTCTCG
>CABQZS010000171.1 GCA_902468695.1 uncultured Collinsella sp. | reverse complement strand
GAGCGGCTTGCGTCGTCGTTATTTCGTTTTCTTGCTGTTGATCAGACACAGTGTTTGCTCAACTTTCTTTTCAAGCCCTGTGATCACATGCTCCCTGCATAAACCTTCAGGGCGGCTAAACAGTCTAGCTCCGTCAAATACCGACGGACATCATTGATCTGTATCGAGATATTTGCGTCATATACGCAGCGTTAGTGTAACACAACCGCCGCCACCTGCAACTTAGTCATTGGGAACGTTCTTAAACGACTAGTCAAAAGGGACACTCTTTGGTTTAACACTCACAAATCTGACTGCCTCCGCCAAAACTATGGCAGTTTACTACGATTGATCGCTCAACCGCGACCACTCCGAAACTTGTTGAACTAAAACCGCAGGTAGATGCCTTGCACTTTTTAGCGAAAAGCCGGCGTGGTTGGAATATCTCAATTCATCGTAGTAAACCGGCATAGTTTCGTATTTCCAGCAGTTCCAAATTCGTCAATACGTCGGCGTTTGCAAAAAAGCCCGACCTCCATATGAACTGCGCCCCAAATCTTGGACGCCCTAAATAGCGACTAGGCCGCGAGGGCCTGATTCCGGTACTCCTCCGGGGTCAGGCCCTTCAATCTTACCTGCCTCCGGCTCGTGTTCCAGTGGACTATGTATTCCTCCAGGTCGCGTTTGAAATCCTCGAACGTCTTCCACTCGCGGCCCCTGTAGAACTCGTCCTTGACGTGGCCGAAGAGCTGCTCGGTGGCGGCATTGTCGATGCAGTTCGCCTTCCTGGACATGCTCTGGACGATGCCGGCGGCCTCGAGCCTGGATGTGTATGAGGCGTGCTGGTACTGCCAGCCCCGGTCCGAGTGCATGGTCGGGGCGGCGCCCTCGGGGATCTTGGACAGCAGCTCGTCGAGCATCCTCGCCTGCTGGGACATGTCTGGCGTGGTCGATATGTCGCTCGCCACGATCTCCTTGGTGCAGAAGTCCAGCGTCGGGGCCCAGTAGGCCTTGCCGCCGGCCACCTTGAACTCGGTGACGTCCGTCCCCAGCTTCCGCCACGGGGCCCCGGCGTCGAAATCCCTCGCGATCACGTTCTCGAACGTTCTGCCGACGACGCCCTTGTACGAGTTGTACCTGTGGTAGGCCGTCTCGCGTCTGATCCCGCAGCGAATCCCCATCTCGCGCATCATCTTGAGCACGGTCTTGTCGGCTATCACGGCCCCCTCTTCCGCCCTGAGGCACATCGCTATCTGCCGGTGCCCGCAGCCGTTGGCGGTGCGCGAGAAGATCTCGGCGGCCGCCTCCCGGAGCTCGGCGCG
>CABQZS010000170.1 GCA_902468695.1 uncultured Collinsella sp. | reverse complement strand
GAATAATATCTCCCGGTTGACAGTCAAGTTCATCGCAAATATCGAGAAGCGTCTTAAGGCGAATAGCTTTAATTTTTCCGTTTCTTAGCTTAGAAATATTAGCCGGAGTATGCCCCGTGGCACGAATCAGATCAGCACTGGTCTTTCCGGTCTTGAGTAGCTGCGTCTCAAGCTCGATGATGAGATAGCTCATGTTTCCTCCTACACAAGCTCGTCAGACTGCTCTTGGAGCAGCGAGGCATAACTCCAGATCACCGAGATACACAGACAGACAGCCGCGCCGATAAGCGACCCCGCATCAAAGGCAACGCCTTGGCAAAACGCGATAACGAAGGAATGAGGCACGACGTAAAGCTCCAGCCGACCAATGGTAAGATTGACCGATCCGTAGGCACCAATAAGCGAAACCGCGGCGTTAATAGCAAAGGCAAGCGCAAGAACACGGATAAGCCGCGCATGCGTCTTGGTAAAGGGCGAGACGCCTCGCGAGATGTTGCGGCTGATCCCACACAGAACGACAAGCGAAATACCCACGACGAGTGCCAGGCACAGTCCGCTTGGGATAACGATGCACCCGCCATTGAGAAGCGTCACGACGCCGAAAGAATCGACAGAAGCAACGTTTGCAACCGCATACCAAATCACGTAAACAACCAACGCGGCAAAAGCGACGAGCATCCCTGCAAAAACGGCTGCCATGCAAAAACCAAGCTTCCTGATATTTTCGCCCGCCTTGGCCATACGCTGAACGCTGTTGGACATACACTCACCCTCATCGACTCTATCGTTATTCGAACAGTTTATCGAACAACGATATAGATTGCATGCGGAAAGCCCCGACAGTGCGCATAGGCCATTCACTAATCGGAAGGGGTGAGCGTGGATTTTGGACACGTATCGAACGAGAGTGGATAATCTCCCACTTTGAGGCCACCACCGAGCCTAAAACGGGAGATTATCCACTCTCATTGTCATCAAAGCACGCAAGCTCTTATTCAGCCGTCTCGCGCAGGGCCGACATCGTTGCCGCATATTGCTGCTGCAGCGCATGCATTCCCTCGCGAGCGCCGTCGACGGCATCGGCGCCGCGCAGCGCCTCGGTCACCACGACCGCCGGCTCGTACAGATTATCGAATCCCAGGTTCTGGCTCACGCCCTTGAGCGTGTGCGCTGCCATAAACGCACCTTCGGCGTCTCCTGCCGCCATGGCGGCCTCCAGCTTGTCCATGCTCTCGTCATCCAAGAACTTGAGGGCAAAGCGGGCAAGCATTTCCCCGCCCATCAGCCGAGCGCACGCGTCATCATAATTGGCGCCGATCTTCTCATACGCCTCACGCATGGAAATCATGGATTAAAACTCCTTTGGTCAAACTAAATCGTGGGAAACGCAACGACGTCGGCGGGGCGTGCCAACGTCTCGGCAATACGGTCTTGCACCTCGAGCAGGCAGTCGAGCAACAGCGGGTTAAAGGTGCCGCACTTACCGTCCAGGATCATCTGGATCGCCTCCTTGTGCGGGATAGCGTCCTTGTACACGCGCACGCTCGTCAGCGCATCATACACGTCGGCCACCGAGACCACCTGCGCGGCAATGGGAATCTCGTCGCCCTTAAGGCCATCGGGATAGCCCTTGCCGTCCCAGCGCTCGTGATGCCAACGCGCAATCTGGTACGCATATTCCATAAGCGCATTGCCGACGTGATGGCGGCCCAGCTCAAGCAACATGTCGGCGCCCATCGTGGTATGCGTCTTCATAATCTCGAACTCCTCGGGCGTAAGGCGCCCGGGTTTGTTGAGAATCGCATCGTCAATCGACATCTTGCCGATATCGTGCAGCGCCGAAGCTAAGGCAATCGTGGAGCGTTCCTCATTGTCGAGGGAGATCGTGCCGCTACGCTGGACCAGACAGCCAAGCAGCAGCTCGGTCAGCTTCTCGATGTTCGTAACGTGCCTGCCGCTCTCGCCATTGCGAAGCTCCATGACGCCAGCCATGATGTCGATGAGCATACGACTGTTCTTGACACGCTCGTTGTACTGCTGGGACAGCAGGCTCGTCAGGCGGCGCTGTTTGGCGTATAGGCGGATGGTGTTGCTTACACGGCGGCGCACGACACGGGAGTCAAACGGGCGGTTGATATAGTCCGAGGCGCCTAGCTCGTACGCGCGCAGAACCATATCATCGGAATCTTCGCTCGAAATCATGATGACAGGCAGATTGTCACTAACCGATCGGCGCGACAGACCGGCCAGCACCTCAAAGCCGCTTATGCCCGGCATGACAATATCCAGCAGCACGAGCGACAACTCATCACCATAGCGGTCGGCCATGTCGAGCGCCGTACGACCGTTGTCGGCCTCGAGGATGCAATACTCGTCCTTGAGCATCTCGCTGAGAATGACTCGGTTCATCTCGGAGTCATCGACAATAAGTACCAAAGGCTTTTCGCTTTGGAAGGCCTCGATGGAATCGGCATCGGTCACGACCGTACCGGCTTTTGCCTTAGCGCGGCTCAGTAACTGGACAGCGCGGCCAACGCCCTCATCGACCGTCTCGCCATGAATGCGAACGCCACCAACACATGCCGTCAAGCTCACGTACTCATGGCCCGGAATAATCGTGGAACGAACGGCATCGGACACCTGATGCAGGCGACGGGTGAAGTCATCGGAGGGAATATTGGGCATGACAACCACAAACTTGTCGCAGCCATAGCGCACAAGCTCGTCAGTCGAACGGATTCCGCTGCGCATGGCTGTCGCCACGGCACCGAGCGCAAGGTCGCCGGCATGACGGCCACACGTATCGTTGAAGACCCTAAAATCATCAAGGTCGATCATCGCAACGCCGGCGTTCATGCGGGCGCTACGGAGCTTTTCCTCGTAATATCGGCGATTGTGCACGCTCGTCAGCACGTCGGTGTAGACAAGGTCCTCTTTTGCGGCCTCTTGCCCATCGATCGGACGCACCATCAGCAGGACATGAGGCTCGCCCTCGACCTTCAGAGGGCGCAGATGGGCACGGTACTCAACGCCATCGTTGAGCAGTTGCTCCGACACCTCATCGGAATCTGTCAAGGCCTCAAGACTTGCCTGGCGCAAACAAGGGCAGCGATCGCCGGCGAGCAGGCAGTTAGGCTCGCTCTTAATCTGATCGGCCGACAGTAAGCGTACCACGGGGTAGGTCTTCGCGACACGGGCGACCTCGGCGGCAGCCTCCTCGTCGGTTAGATTGACCTCGTGATTATTGAGCATATGAGGCCCTTTCGATAGCTTCGCATGGTAGCGGTGGGTTCCAAATGTTACAAGGGTAACACCTTGCCGATGCAGGTAAGCACGTAAATGCTGTTACATTTTTATGAGTTGGCAGACGGCGCGATTGAAGCCGCAGACGTGAGGTTTTGAACACATTTGTTAACAATGCCGAAACGTTTGCGGATGAAGCCTGCTTTGGCTATTGCGGGTGTTAGAGCCCCAGGATGCCAAGGACAGTCTGGGCAGCCGCTCCCGGGCGATCGCGCAGGCCGTTGTGCGCGCCGGGAACCATTACGAGTGGACAGTCCAAAAGCTCAGCCGCCACCCTTGTGCCCGCCTCGCGGGGTGTACCGACCGAAAGCTCGCCCAAAAACACAGCCGACACCGCCTTTGACGCGCGGGCACGCTCCCAGTCGGGAGCATATGTCATATTTGTTCCGTATTCATTGGCCATAAAGCAACGACCATTGCGCAGGGCATGCTTGGCTTCCGCTTCGGTCGTCCCAGGAGCCTCGGGGTCCAAGTCGCCGAGAGCTCCCAAGAAAAGCCGAAGCGCCCTTGAAACCTTTCCAGCCGCAATCATATCGAGCAAAACCGGAGCCGCGCCTAGGCCGGCACCCTCGGCCGACACAGCCGGCTCATGCAGAATCGCACGGGCGACGAGATGGGGTTCGGTGCGAAGAAGCTCCAGCGCCACCAACGTACCGGCGCTATGCGCAAGCACATTTGCCGGAGCGCCAACGTGTTCGATCACGGCTTGCAGGTCGGCGGCCTGAGCGGCAAGATCATAGCTGCCGTCTGCTGCATCGCTGCTGCCGCCACAGCCGCGGCGGTCGCAGGCAATTACGCGGTAGTTGCGACTGAGTTCACAAGCGATGCCGTCGAAAAATGTGCCGTCGACACAAGCGCCGTGCACGCACACCAAGGCAGGAGTATCAGGCGACACATCCGGGCCGGCATATTCGCGACAGGCAATCGTGGTGCCCGCATTCTCGATCGTAAAATCCATGTTGTGCCCCCATCATCAACGCCCATCCAGTTGTACGTCAGTACGGTTGGATGGACCCGCATTGCCTTACGCCTTGTTAACAGATTAACTGTACCCGACCCGAGGCTTTTCATGGCACGGCGTAATGAGCGACGTGAAAAAACGAAACTTGTAAAGCAAGAGCCCGCACCTTGCTTTGGAGCCGATGCTATGCTTAGGCACAATTGTCTTGAGGAGCATATGCCTATGTCTACGTTTTTGAATGACAGCCCCATCTTTGGGCCCGTTCGCAGCCGTCGCCTTGGCCTCTCGCTCGGCGTCAACATGATGCCGGCCAGCGGCAAGATCTGCACGTTCGACTGCATTTACTGCGAAAACGGCCTCAACGCCGAGCGCCCCTGCCATGAGCCGTACAACACAGCTGCCGTGGTACTCGACGCGCTCGAGGCAAAGCTGCGCGAGATGGCAGCCGAGGGCGAGCTCCCCGATGTAATCACCTTCGCAGGCAACGGCGAGCCCACCGCCGCACCGGAGTTTCCGCAGGCCATTGCCGGCGCCGTCGCGCTGCGCGATCAGCTGGCCCCAAGCACCAAGATTGCCGTGCTTTCCAACGGCACGCGCGCCGACCGTCCCCAAGTGCACGATGCGCTCATGATGGTCGACGACAACATCCTCAAGCTCGATACGGTCGACCCGGCATTTATTCAGCTGCTCGACCAGCCCGTTGGTCCCTACGATGTAGAGCACCAGATCGAGACGTTCGCGAGCTTTAACGGCCACGTCATTATCCAGACGATGTTTTTGAGCGGTGAGTACCGGGGCAAGTCTCTCGATAACACCGGCGAGGAGTACGTTGGTCCTTGGCTCGCGGCGCTCGAGCGCATTCGCCCGCAGGAGGCGACCATCTACACGGTGGCGCGCGAGACACCGGTCGCCGGCCTTGCCAAAGCGGCGCCCGACGTGCTCGATGCCATTGCCGCGCGCGTCCAAGCCCTCGGCATCCCCTGCCAGGTGAGCTACTAGCAAAACCACGCAGCAGCTAGTGCCCGCCATCCCGCTCCATCAGTTGCGGTGATATAGTTCCTATTTATGCTGTTAAACCGCTTAAATCGGAACTATATCACCGCAACTTTTATAGACGCGTGGGTGGGCTATACTAGCTGCGGGTGAAAGGAAGTTAGCCATGTTTGACAAAGGACCCGTGCCCGGCCGCAACGACGCTTGCTGGTGCGGCAGCGGCAAAAAATATAAGAAATGCCATAGCACCTTTGATGAGCGCCTCGAGCGCTTGTGGGAAGAGGGCTGGGAGGTTCTGCCCCGCACGCTCTACAAGACGCCCGCCGATATCGAGGGCATCAAGCGCTCGGCCGCCATCAACGTGGGTGTGCTCGATTACGTAGGCGAGCACATCGCCGCGGGCATGACCACCAACCAGATCGACCAGATGATCTACGACTACACCGTCGAGCACGGTGGCACGCCGGCCGACCTCAACTACGAGGGCTACCCCAAGAGCGTGTGCACCTCGATCAATGATGTGGTCTGCCACGGCATCCCCTGCGATACGGACGTGCTGCACGAGGGCGACATCATCAACGTCGACTGCTCCACGATTCTTGACGGCTACTTTAGTGATTCGAGCCGCATGTTCTGCATCGGCGAGGTCTCTGCCGAGCGCCAGCGCCTGGTCGACGTCACCCGCGCCAGCGTGGAGGCGGGTCTGGCTGCCGTCAAGCCGTGGCTGCCGCTCTCCGTGATGGCTGAGGCCGTGCAAAAGACGGTCGAGGACGCCGGTTTTAGCGTAGTGCGCGAGTACGGCGGACACGGCATTGGCAAAGAGTTCCACGAGGACCCGTTTGTGGGCTTTACCACCGAGGCGCCCGATGTGGACACCATCATGGCCCCGGGCATGGTCTTTACCATTGAGCCCATGGTCAATGCCGGAGCGCCCGACATCAAGATTAGCAAGGGTGACGGTTGGTGCGTGCGCACCAAGGACGGCAGCGATTCGGCCCAGTGCGAGGTACAGCTCGTGGTGACCGAGGACGGCTACGAGCTGCTGAGTTGGTAGCTGTAGATGCACCGGGCTTCGCGATGGGTATGTTAACCATCGCGTATCCCGGCGTTTTTATAACGTTTTGCCTGATAAAACCTGCCAAAATAAACCTGTCCCTTTTTGGCAGGTTGAGCGGAGAGGACTGCTTGTGAACATCCTGGTTTTGCTGCCCGTCAGCGACCGCCATCGCGCAATTCTTGAGTCGAGCGCTCCGGGCGAGGACTTTATCTACACGAGTGCCGACGCCATCACGCGCGAGCAGGTCGCCGATGCCGACGTGATCCTGGGCAACATCGACCCTGACATGCTCACGGCATGCGAGCATCTCCAGCTGTTGCAATTGCAAACCGCCGGCTATGACGACTACCTTGCCGCCGGCACCGTGCCGGTCGACGCCAAACTGTCTTGCTCGGTGGGCGCCTACGGCCAGGCCGTGAGCGAGCACATGTTTGCCATGGCGCTGTCTATGATGAAGCGCCTGCCCGGCTACCAGGACCTGCAGCGCGAGCATCGCTGGGAGGATTTGGGGCCGGTCACCTCGCTCAAAAACGCCAATGTGCTGGTGCTGGGCGCGGGCGATATCGGTGGCCACTTCGCCACGCTCTGCCGCAACATGGGTGCGCACGTCCGCGGCATCAAGCGCCATCCGCTCGTCTACCCCATTGTGTTTGAGGACATGGACAGCATGGACGCCCTGCCCGAGCGTCTGGCCGAGGCTGACATCGTCGCATCCTTTATGCCCAGCACGCCCGAGACCCGCGGCTTGGCGAACGCCGAGTTCTTCGCTGCGATGAAACCGGGCGCCTTCTTTGCCAACGGCGGCCGCGGCGACCTTGTGGTCGCCGACGACTTGGTTGCCGCCCTGGAGTCGGGTCATCTCGCCGGCGCCGCGGTCGACGTCACCGACCCCGAGCCGCTGCCTGAGACAAGCCCACTGTGGGATGCGCCTAACATGCTCATTACGCCGCATATCTCGGGCTGGTTCCATCTGGCCGCCACGCTCAACAATGTGGTCGACATTGCCGCAGAGAATCTGCGTCACCTGCAAGCCGGCGAAACTTTACGTTGTTGGATCGAGCACTAAGAATTACGCCGTTTTACAAACGGCGGGCTCTCGCTGACGTTTGCTCAACCTGTGGGGTCTTCAAATTGCTAGAGCGTTGCTAAGTAATTCTTTGCGTCTTCTACGCTCATTGCTGCGACGGGTGCGTGTGAACAGAGTTTGGCATCGTTGGTGACCAGGAGATCTGCCTTTGCGCGCATTGCAGCAGCGATGATTAAATCGTCTTCGTAATCGCTATGGAGATTACGCTGCTTGCTCGCCATCCATATGTCACTCAGGTCGCAGGGTACCGGCGTGGCAAGTTGCGACAACACGTCGAGGCAATCCCATGCAAGTGATGTCGCCGCCACGGCGGCATCTTGGGATAGCGAGCCATGCTCGCGCCGATACCACGCCTTATGTTCGCTCGAAATCAAATAGAACAGATCTTTGGACGATGTCGCCGCATACAGCAAATCCACCTGCGCCGTGCATGCATCGCGTAAAAACTCAATCGCCACCGAACGACCACGTCGTGAGGGAATGAAATAATCGAGCCACACGTTGGTGTCAACCAAGATGTGCCTTGGAGCCTCACTCATAGAGCCAGCTCATCTCCTCGCCATAGCGATCCGCATAGGCATTCCGTTTGAGCTCTTCGTCGTTCGATGGCTGAGCCTTGACCATATCGATTCCCGACTCACGGCAAGCGGCAGCGAACAGCTTCGACCCCTGATCCATGAGCTCGAGCTTACGTTTGGCGGCCTTTTCGCGCTCGCGCT
>CABQZS010000169.1 GCA_902468695.1 uncultured Collinsella sp. | reverse complement strand
TGCGCGCACGGAAAGGCGATCGACCAGACGGGTACCGGCAGCGCCCTCAGCGGCGGTAGAGCCGCTCACGCCGCGCGCCACCAGCAGCGCCTCGCCCGAGGCCTTCTTCTGGTCCAGAGCGGCACGACCGGCACGCTCAAGCGCGGACGTATCGTCGAACAGCAGTGCATCGATATCGCCGGCGAGCAATTGCTCAACCAGGCCCTCAAGCTCGCGCGGGGCCTCAAGCACGTCGCCCAGACGACCCAAGACATCATCGCCCAGCGCACCCACCAGACGGCTCACGAGCGGCGAGCTGTCGGCCATGCGGGCATCGAGTTTCTTTTGGCTGGCAAGCTCCGAGCGCACCTCGGATAACTTGTTGCGTGCCTCGCTCTCGCGGGCACGCAGGTCCTTCAGGGCCGCGCGTGCCGTCTCGGTGGCCTCACGCGCATCAACCTGAGCCTGGCGCGCTTCCTCAAGAGCGCCCTCAAGCTCCTCGGCGCGGTCGCGACGGCTCTCGAGCGAGGCCGTGACCTCCTCGAGCTGTTCATCGATCTGCTCCAGGCGCGAGGCATACATGTTGTCCTCGACCTCGGCGTTGCTCAGCGAGTCCTTCACCTTAGCGAGCTCGAGCGCGGCGTTATCGGCCACGTGCTGCACATCGCGTTGCTCACGCGTAAACTGCGAAATCTGATTGTCCAGCGCCACGCGCCGCTCGTGGAGCTCAGCAGCGGCAGGACCAGCGGCGTCAACGTCCTCCTGGGCCTGCATGTGCGCACCGGTCACTTCCTCAAGCTGCGCACGCGCGTCCTCGAGCTCCTCGACCACGCGACGTCGCTGATGCTCGGAGCTCGAAATCTGCCCGCGCATGTCAGACAGGCGCGACACCATGTTGTGGCCCTTTTCTTCGAGCAGGCGCATGTCGGAGTTAATGCGGCCGACCACATCTTGCATATGACGGCGCTGCTCGCCCAGGTCGCCCACAAACAGGCCCTTTTCCTCGAGCATGACCTGGAGCTTCTCGAGCTCGCGCTCCTTTTCGCCCAAGCGGTACTGCGCAAGCTCCAGCTCGGCGGCACCTTCCTTGGAACGGCTCTCCAAGTCATTCCACTGCGACTGCAGCGAACGCAGCTCGTCGACGGCTAGCATCTGCGTAAGCTCGTTCGCGCGCGAGGACAGCTCTTTGTACTTGCGCGCGCGATCGACCTGACGCTCCAACGGTCGCAGCTGACGGGCGATTTCCTTATTGATGTCGCGAGCACGCGTCAGGTGCTCGTCCATCGACTTAATCTTTTTGAGCGCCCGCTCCTTGCGGCGCTTGTGCTTGGAGATGCCGGCGGCCTCCTCGATGAGGGCACGGCGTTCCTCGGGGCGGCTCTGCAAAATGGCGTCGAGTTTGCCCTGGCTGATGATGGAATGCGTATCCTTGCCCAGGCCCGAATCGTGCAGGATGTCCTGAATGTCCATCAGGCGGCACGGACTCGAGTTGATGAGGTACTCGCTTTCGCCCGAGCGATACATACGACGGGTGATGGCGACCTCATCAAAGTCGACGGGCAGCATATGGTCCGAGTTATCGAGCACCAGCGTGACCTCGGCGACACCCACCGGCTTGCGCGCTGACGAGCCCGAGAAGATGACGTCCTCCATGGCCTGGCCGCGCAGCTGCTTGGCGCTCTGCTCGCCCAGGACCCACAGAATCGAGTCAGAGATGTTCGATTTTCCCGAGCCGTTGGGACCGACAATGACGGTCAGGCCCGGCTCAAACGTCATATGGGCGCGGTCGGCAAACGACTTGAACCCTTTGAGCGTGAGGGACTTGAGATACACGGTTCCTCGCTTACACGTGCTTCTTGTTCAGAATCACGCCGTTGGTGGTGTAACCCATGCGGTCGAGCGCTTCGAGCGCGGCGGCTCCCTCGGCTTCCTTCTTTGAGGAGCCGGAGCCGCGACCCTGGCGAATACCATCGATCAAAACCACGGCGGTAAAGGTGGGCGCATGTGCCGGGCCCTCGGAGCCAACGAGCTTGTACGCCGGGGGTTCGTGACCGTCGGCTTGCACGCACTCCTGCAAAAACGACTTGGGGTTCGCAGGATGCTCGGCACGCTCGGAAGCCAAATGCGGCTTAAGCGTACGGTGAATGAACTCTGTCGCGGCATCCCAGCCGGCATCCAGGTACAGCGCGCCCACGAGCGACTCATAGACGTTCTCGAGGGCCGAATGCAGGCCGCGCGCACCGGTACCGGTCTCGGAGGCACCAAAGATGATGATGTCGTCGATGCCCAGCTCGTGAGAAACCTCGGACAGCGTAGCGCCCGAGACAAGCGACACCTTCAGGCGCGTGAGCTTGCCCTCGTCAAACTCCGGATAGGACTCAAACAGGGAGCGTGCGACCACAGCGCCCAAAATGGAATCGCCCAAGAACTCAAGACGCTCATAGCTGGCAGAAACCGGCTGGCCCTCGACTGCCGAGGGATGTGTAAGGGCCGCGCGCAGCAGCACCTTATTTTTGAACTCATGGCCCAGGATTTCCTGGGCGCGCGTAAGTCGTTCAGACAAAGCCAAGACTTAGGCCTCCCTGGCATTTTCGATCGCGTCGACGGCGTCGGCGACAGAGTTGAGCGAGAGCAGAGTCTCGTCATCGATCTCGAGGTTGAACTCGTCCTCGATAGCCGTAACCAGCTGCAGGCGCTCGAGCGAGTTGGCATCGAGGTCGTCAAAGGTGGTCTCATCGCTAATTTCGGCAACATCGACGCCCAGAACGTCAGCAGCGACCTCTGCGATCTTGTCGAAGATTTCGGAGCGGTCCATAGCGCTTCCTCTCATAGTGCATGAATACCAAAAGAATGGTACCGCCCGGGCGGTACCAAGACACGGTTCTGATTCTACCCCACGAAGCACGCCCCGAGGCGCATAACGCCGGTGTTATAAAACGATACCGTCCATGGAGTTGGCGACGTTCTCGACCAGCCCGGCGCGCACGGCTTCGGCCGCCGCGAGCGTACCGTTTTTAACAGCTTCGACCGAGGTGGCGCCATGCCCGATCAGGACCACACCGCGCAGGCCCAAAAGAATCGCGCCGCCCTTGGCGTCGCCCGAAAGCTTGGCCTTTATCTCGCGCATCTGCTTTTTGATGAGCAGCGCGGCGATCTTGGTGCCGAGCGAGGCCATAAAGGCGCCCTTGAGCTCCTGCAGTAAAAACTTGGCAGCGCCCTCGGTAGCCTTGAGCGCAATATTGCCCGACATGCCATCGGCAACGACGACATCGAAGTTACCCGAGGTGATGTCCGTTCCCTCGCAGTTACCAACAAAGCCGGGAACGGAGGCTTTCATGGCCGGGAAGCAGGCCTTGGTAAAGTTGGAACCCTTCTCGTCCTCGGTGCCGTTACCAAGCAGGCCCACGCGGGGATGCTCGATGCCCAGGACGACGCGAGCATAGGCGCTACCCATCTGAGCAAAACGCACCATGTCATCGACCTCGACATCGGGGTTGGCGCCCATATCGCACAGCACCGTCAGACCGCCGGCACGATTGGGCAGCGCATTGGTCAGACAGGGGCGTACCGGCTGCTTCTTGCCTTCGGCCTGATACCTAAACGGCGTCACGTAAGCAGTAGCTGCGGCGGTCATGGCGCCGGTGGAGCCGGCGGAGAAAAACGCGTCCGCATTGCCCTTCTTGATGGCGCGGCACGACAGCACGATCGAGGACTTGCGTTTGGTCATCACGGCGCGAATGGGATCGTCATCCATGGCGATAACGTCGGGTGCCTCCAGGGCCTCAACACGTGCGTGGGAAGCAGCAAAGGGATTGACGATTTCGGCGGGGCCAGCTGCCAAGACCTCGATATCGGGATCGGCGGCAAGTGCGGCCTCGATACCATCGAGAACGACCTGAGGTTTCTCGTCTCCGCCCACAACGTCTACACAAACGCGAACGTTACTCATATACATGCTCCTTATACAAAAATGGCCGACTCATTGAGCCGGCCATTGTGGTTCCATTTGGAACGGCATCGCATCCAGAGTATACCGTTACTCGGTAACGATAACCTCGCGGTCCTTGTAGAAACCGCAGCTGGGGCACACGTGGTGCGGAAGCTTGACAGCGCCGCAACGGGGGCACGTGGACTGAGCCGCAGCCGAGATCTTCATGTTGGCGGAACGACGGGTGTGAGTGCGGATACGACCCTGCTTTTGTTTAGGTACGGGCATAGTGACCTTCCTTATGAACTATCCAGTGTGGCGATTACGCGCAAGTAGCGATACTACCACAGTTTTACTCATCGAGCTTGAGATTCTTCAATGCTGCAAATGGATTTTCCGTGGCAGCGGCCCATTCCGCCTCTGCCTGGGCGGCGCAATCGCATTGCTCGACGTTGAGATTGCAACCGCATGTGGGGCACAGACCACGGCAATCGGGCTTGCAGAGCACCACAAACGGGGTGTCCATAACGACCGCGTCATTGATGGGCTCACCCAGATCGACGATACGGTCCTCACCCAAGAGCTCGTAGCCGTCCTCGTAGGCCTCGGGATCCTCGGGCTCCTCAAAGAGGTAGAACTCCTCGATCTCGCCGGCGATATCAAACGAGGCAGGCTCCAGGCAACGGTCGCACTCGCCGGTGGCGTGCGCGCGGACCATGCCCGTAAGCAAGACACCGGTACCGGCATTGGTAAAGACAACGTCGTAGTCGATGCCGTCCTGAAGCTGGTACTCCTTCTCGCCCACCGTGTAGGTGGCGACATCGACCTTACCGGTCAGCGGATACGAATCTCCAGGAAACTCGAGCTGCTCGGAAAGATCGACGGTAACGCTCGGGAACTCAGCCATTACCACTGACCATTCTGTTGGGCGGCACCCTCGTTGAGCTGCTGACGGCAACGGGTAACGGTGCCGGTCAGGCTCTTAAGGTTCTCCTCCAGGTGCGTAAAGACCTGCTCTGCGTAGTCCTCGGCGGCATAACGCGTCTCGCGCTCGTACTGCTGGGCACGATCGCGGATGTCGTCGGCCTGCTGCTGCGCAAGGCGGACGATCTCCTGCTCACCGGCAATGGTGAGGGCCTGCTGCTGAGCGTCAGCGATGATGGAATCGGCCTGAGCGGCGGCGGAAGCCATAAGCTCCTCGCGCTCCTTAAGGATACGGCGGGACTTCTGCCACTCCTCGGGATAGCTCATGCGGATCTCGTCGAGGATGTTGAAGAACACGTCGGCGTCGATGACCTTGAACTGAGCGTTCTTGCCGAAAGGCGGCTTGGCTTCCTCGATCAGCCCTTCGAGCTCATCGACCAAGCTGACGATCCTATCGCCAGGAAAATTCTCGCCCGGCATCCGGTCTCCTTTCATAGGTAACATATCATCGTGTTAGTTTACCACATGCCACCAGGCAATAAGAAACGTCACGAAAAGCGATGTCTGAGCGCTTCGACCACGTTGGGCGGGACAAACGTCGATACGTCACTACCGAGCGAGGCGATCTGGCGAACAACCGAGCTCGAGATATAGCCGTACTGCGGCGCGCTCATGACAAAGATGGACTCCAGCTCGTTATCCAAACGATAGTTGAGGTCGGCCTGCTGCAGCTCGTACTCAAAGTCGGTCATGGCGCGCAGGCCCTTGACCACGGCCCCCGCCCCCTGCTCACGAGCGAAATCGACCAAGAGGCCGGTAAAGGGCAGGACCTCAACGCCGTCGATATCACCGAGCGCCTCGCGGGCCAGCGCCACGCGCTCATCGAGCGTAAACGTGGTGCCCACACCATTTTTACCCTGCGACTCGGCAACAGCGACGATCACGCTGGGAAAGATGCGGCGGGCGCGGCGGATCACATCGATATGGCCAAACGTGATGGGATCGAAGGTGCCCGGGACGATCACGCGATTAATAGTGTCACTCATGGGCGTCCTCCGGGGATACTGCCTCGTCATTTTCGTTAGCATCAGTGCCGCCGTCCTTGCTATCGCCGACCCAACGAAGCAGGTCGACCGAGGTAATGCCGTAGCGCTTCTCACGTACAGTCTCAAAACCTGCCGGATGCGCGCCCGCATCGACGGCGGCATGCTCAAACAGGGCATAAGCGCCAGGTGCAAGCAGACCCTGCTGAGCCAGGTTCTGCAGCAGTTCCTCGACCGGCTCGGCACCAAAAGCATAGGGCGGGTCGAGCAGGACCAGATCAAAGGGGCCGCCCGGCACACGACCGCGCGAGGCACTCACCAGCATGTCGCCCGTGACCACGCGCCAACGCGCACGGTCACGGCAGAGCGACTCGATATTCTTGGTAATGAGCCGCGCGGCTTTGCGATCGATCTCAAACGTCGTGAGCGAGCGGGCCCCACGAGAGAGCATCTCTAACCCTAAGGCACCGGAGCCGCCAAAGGCGTCCAGCACGCGAACCTCGTCCAAATCGAAGTCGAATGCCGACATGACCATAGATGCGCACGCCTCGCGCACGCGATCAGTCGTGGGGCGGGTGACATCGCGACCACGAGGCTCCTCGATCTTACGACCGCGCCATTCGCCGCCGATGATTCTCATCCTCCGCTGACCTCCTTAAAGATATGTCGATAACGCATGGCGACCGCGTCGCGCAAGGGACGCGTCGCCACAGAGTCAAGGTTGCAAGCATACCGCAAGAGCTCGACCGCGTCCAAATGGGCCCATTCGATCAGCTCCTCGTCGGCGTCCAGGTCGACAAAGCGCAAGGTCACGCCGCCATGCTGACGGTACCCCAGGATTTCGCCCTCGTGGCGCAAACGCAGGTCCATCTGGGCAAGCGTAAAGCCATCCGAGGTTTTTTCGAGCGATTGCAGACGATCTTGTGCCGCCGACGCGCCGCCGTTGCCCTTGGAGTGCGTCATGACCAGGCACGTACCCGACACGCTGCCACGGCCCACGCGACCGCGCAGCTGGTGCAGGGCAGCCAAACCAAAGCGCTCGCCGTTCTCGATGACCATGACGGTGGCGTTAGGCACGTCGACGCCCACCTCGACCACCGTAGTCGAGACGAGCACGTCGATCTCGCCACGCTTAAAGGCGTCGATCACACGATCCTTCTCCCCCGCCGGCATGCGGCCGTGAAGGCGCTCGATGACAAAACCCGGCAACGCCAGACGCAGGCGATCGAGCTCGGTTGCCGTATCGTGCAGCGGCACGGGGACCGTCACGCGGCCCTCGTCGTCGCGGGCGATACCAGGTACGTCTTCCAGCTCATCGGCCGAATCACTCGGCTCCACAAGTGGGCAAATCACGTAGGCCTGCTGGCCCTTTGCATGCGCCTCGCGGATGGCGCCATAGGCGAGGTCGCGGCTCGACTCGGTGAGCACGCGTGTCGTCACGCCAGCGCCAGGGACGGGCCGATGGCGGATGATACTCGTGTCCAGATCGCCGTAAACCGAAAGCGCCAGCGTACGCGGGATGGGCGTTGCCGTCATAACGAGCAGATCGGCACCGGGGCCCTTCGCGCGTAGGGCGTTGCGTTGGCCGACGCCAAACCGGTGCTGCTCGTCGATGACGACAAACGACAGATGCTTGAACGCAACGTCATCCGAAAGCACCGCATGGGTGCCAAAGAGCACGTCAAGCTCGCCCGATTCCAGCTGTGCATGGATGCGCTCGCGCTCTGCGGCCGGCGTGGCACCCGTCAGAAGCGCCCAGGACATGCCGGCCTGAGAGAGCAGAGGGCCGGTCTTATCGGCATATTGGCGCGCCAGCACGCCCGTGGGCGCCATAACACAGGCCTGCGTGCCGCTATCGGCAGCCACAGCCAGCGCGCAGGCGGCAACGGCGGTCTTACCGGTACCGACATCGCCCAGCAGCAGGCGGTTCATCACGCGCCCGCCATCGCACATATCGCGCAGGATATCTTGGAACGCGGCCTCCTGCTCGTCGCTCAGCGAAAACGGCAGGGCTTGCTTGAGTGCGGCCAGGTGCTCGCCCGCGGTGTGGGCATAGGGCACCACATCGACCAGGCCGCCGTCGTTGCGCAGGCGCAGCGCCAGCTGCAGGTAGAGGCACTCCTCGTAGGCAAGCCGTGCGCGCGCGATATCGCGCTCGGCCATACTCGATGGAAAGTGGATCGAGCGCAGCGCGCGGGCATTGCTCATCAGGCGGCGCTTGACGCGCAAGCGTGCGGGAATCGGGTCGAAGGGATTGCCGACGACCTCGAGCGCGCCGCTTACGATGCGGCGCATCCAAGCCTGGCTCACGCCATCACTCACGTAATGAACCGGCAGGATGGTGCCTGCGGCACGCCCTTCCTCGAGCTTTTCAAAGTGCGGCGAGGCCATCTGCTTAAAGCCGTAGGCAAACTCAACCTTGCCCATCACGGCCAGGCGGTCGCCCTGCTTAAGCTGCTGGGCAATCCAGGGCTGGCGGAAAAAGGCGACCTGCAGCACGCCCGTCTCGTCAACGAGTGAGACCTCGGTCACCTGCATGCGCGGACGCGGCTGTTTTTGGACGATACGGTCGACCGTGGCGATGATGGTGCACACAGTACCGATGGGCGCCATCTCGATAGACCAAGAACGGGTAAAGTCCAGGTATCGATGAGGGATATGGAGAAGGAGGTCCCCCACCGTCCGAATTCCCAGACGGCGAAGGGCCTCCTCACGTTTACCCGAAACATATTTGAGTCGCG
>CABQZS010000168.1 GCA_902468695.1 uncultured Collinsella sp. | reverse complement strand
CGCGCGGGCAGCGATTGCCCGTGACGTAAAGCGAGCCGTCGCCAAATGCCACGACCGCGCGCTGGCAGCGGTTGTTGCACCGACGGCAGGTAACGCCGCCGAACTCGCGATGCTCGAAGCGCTCCACGGCATCGAGCCCGATAAACGACGTGCCGGCGTCGCCCTTGCGGCATTCCTCGCGCGCGAGCAGGGCGATACCGATAGCGCCCATCAGCCCCGGGTGGGGCGCACGCGTGACGGGTTTGCCCAGATACTGCTCGAATGCGCGCAGCACCGCGTCGTTTCGGAACGTGCCGCCCTGGACAACGACTTTGTCGCCCAGACGGTTGAGATTTGAAACGCGAATGACCTTGGTGAACACGTTCTCGATAATCGAACGGCAGAGACCGGCCATGATGTCGCCCGGACCCTTACCGCGCCGCTGCTCGGAAACGACGCTGCTGTTCATGAACACCGTGCAGCGGCTGCCGAGAACGGCGGGGGCTTTGGACGAAAATGCCTCGGTCGCGATATCCTCAACGGCTATTCCGAGGTTTTTGGCAAAACCCTCGAGGAACGAGCCGCAGCCCGCAGAGCACGCCTCGTTGACGACGATATCGGTCAGCACGCCGTGGTTGAGCCAGATGGCCTTCATATCCTGTCCGCCGATGTCGAGCACGAAGGTCGCATCGGGAACGCATGCGCACGCGGCGCGGGCGTGCGCGACCGTCTCGACCGTATGGTAGTCGGCGTGGAACGCGCGCGCGAAAAGCTCCTCGCCGTATCCCGTGGTGCCCACGGCATCGATCGCAAGCGTGACTCCCGCTGTCTCCCAGCGGTTCTTCAAGCTGACAAGACCCTGTTGGGCGACGTCGAGCGGTCTGCCGTTATTAGACGCGTAGAACGAATCGACAAGCTCACCCGCCTCATCGACCAGGGCGAACTTGGTCGTCGTGCTCCCCGAATCGATACCGAGCGCCACACGCACCGTCTCTCCGGGCGCATACGCATCCGGACCCTTTGCCGGCGTCTCTTTGCCATGGCGTGCCGTAAAATCCGCCTGCTCGGCAGGTGTGGCAAAAAAGGGCTGGGCAAGACGTCCCTCCCCGCTTGCGGGCGCGACCGTCTCGAGCTTATCCAGCCGGACAAAAGCGTCGGGAAGGTCGATCGGTTGGGACGATGCGAACATGTCGGTCAGCGACAGGGCGGCACCGCGCGCGACCATGATCTGCGGATCGCGCGGGACGATAACCTGATCGTCCGATAGATTCAGTTGCTCCCGGAACACGCGGACCAGCGTGGGGTTGTAGGCGAGCGTACCGCCCTCGAAGATTACCGGCGGCTCGATGTCGATACCCTGGGCCAGACCGCCGATCGTTTGGCGGGCGACCGCGTGAAGCGCCGAAAGCGCCAGGTCGGTGGTAGGAATGCCCTCGTTGAGCAGCGGCTGGATATCGGTCTTTGCGTACACGCCGCAGCGGCCCGAGACCTCGTGGACGGTCGTTCCCCGGCTTGCGAGCTGCTCGAACTCGCCCGATTCGGTGCCGACCCCCATGAGCTTTGCCATCTCGTCGATAAATGCACCGGTACCGCCTGCGCACGAGCCGTTCATGCGCATGTCGGCAACCTCGATGTCTCCCTTATCGTTGGTGCGGAAGAAGATCATCTTGGCGTCTTGGCCGCCCAGCTCGATGGCGCAGCGCGTCTGCGGATAGAACCTGCTGATCGCGAGCGCGTTGGCGACCACCTCCTGAACGTACGAGGCGCCCAGCGCGGTCGCGATATCGCGCGCACCCGAGCCGGTCACCGCAACGCGCAGCGACTCATGGGGAAAGCGCTCGGCGAGCTCGCCGAGCATGGCGCGCACGCTCGCTGTCTGACACGCCCCGTGGCGGCGATATCCCCACCACGCCTCGGTCATATCCTCGTGCATCGCGTAAACTTTGGTCGTCGTCGACCCTACGTCCAGTCCTACTAGCAACGCCATAATGCTCCGTCTCTCGCATTTTTCCTGCTAGAGATATACCACTCTACGTAATACAACAGACTGTTGTATTTAAACTCCGTATAATAAGCGGCTGCCGAAACGCTTCAGCAGCCGCCGAATGCACCAACAGATTGTTCTGCGCGCTAGCACGTCGGGCAACGGAGCAGCACGGGCCCTCCGGTCATGCGCACCGCTCACGCCCGCGATGTCGCCGAGAGAGCTATCCACGCTTAGGGCTCCAACCAAGCAAGTCGCCCGCGCTCAGCAGATCCCTAAGCGAGCTACTCGCACTCAGGAGCCATAGCCTGCTCCAAGAGCTCGGCATGCTCCTCCTCGAAAACCGTCCCCACAGGGAAGGCGCGACGGAAGACGAAGTGGGAAATCGGACCGGCTACCAAAAGGTTCCACGGCAGCGCCATCACAAAATTATGCGGGATGTTGATCATCCAGATCGCGGGCACGGAATACAGGTTCGCAAGGATGCCGCCGGGCATGTGCGTCAGACCCTCGCAGGCACCGTAGAGCGACATGATGATGACCATGGGAACGACCATGCAGGAGCTGACGGCGAGCGTCATGGCAAGCGGCGAGCTCTTGCCCGGCGTGACCAGGAATTTAAAAGCGAAACCCTTGGCAAGGGGGCTGGCAACAAACCAGTCGCAGCACATGGCAAAAATGTAGGCAACGGGGAAGCCGAGCCACGCGGCGGCAACAACCTCGCCGTTAATGGCCCCATGCTGCAGGGCAACGTTGTAGATGCTCATCCAGAGCACCATGCAAAAGCACATGATAAAGGTAAACAGCAGGCTCTCTCGTTTGTTGATAGGCATAAAGGGCATGGTCCTTTCTGTGTTACGCCGCTACGCCACGCAACAAAAACGGGCGAGCAAGATGGAGCTGTTGGGACTTCATCTCGCCCGCCCGTGGTACGTGCGTCTGCGACTACTTATGTGGTGGAACCAGCCTAGCACGAAAAGCACGTGCTTCGTAAGCGTTGAGTTTATGGAGATGCAGGGCACCAATAATCCCCCGACCCCATATGTTGCGGTGGAATACGGACCGTTTTGACCCTTTAAGCAGCAATTCAGTCTCTATTTCACCGCAACTCATTCGGTACAAATGAACCTGTCCCCCTTGCACCAATTAGCTGGTGTGGCGCCAGCGAGGGTCGGTGAGGGTTCTCGCCACGCCCAAGCCAACGGGCAAAAACGCCACGATGAGCACTGCACGCACAAACCAACCGAGCATATTGACCGTATCGAAGGTGCACATGTAGTACATCGAGCGATACAGATACAGACCGGGAACCATAATGACAATCGAAGGCACCGTGAGGGCGATACGTGGGTAGGTGAGTTTGACTTCGGCCAAGCTTGCCAGCAGTCCCGATACCAGCGCGCCGATAAACGCTGCCGCCTCGGGAGGCATGCCTACGCTCAGGCCCAGAAAGGGAAACAGCGTCGGCGCATCGACGAGCGTAAGGCGCAAGGTATTGGACACGGCGCCGATCAGCCCAGCTGCCGCGGCCATCTTTACCGGGCTGTTGAACATCACCGAGAAGCCGAATACGCCAACGAAGCTCATCACCACGCGCAGGAGCGTAAGGGCAAGCGGCGAAAGGCCGAGCGGGGCAAAATCATCCGGTGCCAGCCCCACACACTCGGCAACCATCCAGCCCACAAGGGTCGCCATCACAATAATCGACACGGCATACGAAAGACGCTCAATGCCGCTTCGCATATCGAGCTTAGCGATGTCGAGGCCTGCCGTAATGAGGGGAAAGCCGGGAATCACAAAGAGCATGGCGCCGATATAGCCTTCTTGGTGCGACATTGCCCCCGGTATGACCTGGCCAAGGCCGAGCAATGCCAGCAGATACGAAACGCAAGCGAGCGCAACACCAGTCGTCAGCGCGCTAAACTGGCCAAGACCCTGCTTGAGAATATGGGAGCGAGCAAAGTTACCGACACCAGCGCCTACGAATGCGCAGGCCATCTCGATAGGGCCGCCGCCGAGCAAAAAGACGAAGGCGCCACAGGCACAGGCCGCCGCAAGGCCCTGTTGCCAGGAAGCGTAATCGGGCTTCGAGCTCTCAACGGTCTTGAGCATCTCGTGGTATTCGTGCACGGTAAACCGGCGCCCATACGTCTCGATTTCCTTTAAGAAGCTCTCCATCATCCAAATGCGATGGGTATTGACGCCCGTTGTGGGCAAGCTGACAACCTCATTAAAGCAGTGACCATCTTCGATGCAAGTACACTCAAACGACAGGAGACTTAAGTCAACGTGGATGGTGACACCGAGTACGGCGGCAACACGATTCATGGTATCGCGCACGCGCCAGGCACCCGTTCCGCTTGCCAGCATAAGCATGCCGGTGCGGCAGATGATGGATGACTTATCGGTGAGCGGCGCATCGACGGCAAGCTCATCGCCTGCCGTCACGATCTGGCGCCAGTCAGTTTTCATATGGAGCGCGCCGGCACGAACGCCGTGGTGCATGGGGCCTCTCGAAAGCAGCGAGTTAAGGCGCGAAGACTGTGGGGGCTCCGTTGATCCGACCTCGTCCTCGTCGGGCTCTTCATCGACCAGATCAAATGAGTCAAGCGATGCTGGCTCGCGACGATCGATTAGCTCCTCATCCTCATCGTCAAAGTAATTGAACTGATCGAGCATGTCCTCTTCGATTGCACGCTCGCTCGCATCGTCCATCCCGGTGCTCCCTTCCTATCGACTAACCCCCATCCTAGACAGCGACGGCTAAAGGAAACATAAAAGAGGCGGCTGTCATGCGAACCATGTGCGCAATAGCCATTGAGTAGTCGTTTAAGAACGTCCCAAATGACTACATCGATGTTTTGGCAACGCCAGCGAGCGGGTCGCATTTGAGACAAGGTGACGTGAAACGAAAGGGCGCTGACCTTCTGGTCGCGCCCTTGAAGTTGAACGTCAGATTGTCCAAATG
>CABQZS010000167.1 GCA_902468695.1 uncultured Collinsella sp. | reverse complement strand
TGCGCTCCTCACGGCGCTGCGCCATATCGGCGGCGACGCGCTTGGCAAAACGCTGGGCCGTCGAGCCCGTCGAGCTCACCTTGCCGCCACCGCGACCCAGGTGGACGCGCACACCGCGGCCAAAACCAGTTGCAGCATGACGACGACGCGGCTTGAGCGAATCCATCATCGTGGCGAGCTTAAAGAACACCGAGCAGGTAAAGACCACGATGACAGCCAAGATAACCATCTGGCCCATCGACAGGTTGGCAATAGACAGCAGCCCCGGGAACCCGATAACGCCCGTCAAAATACCGGCGACGACAAACACGAAAAGCACCATACGTAAGGGCGTGAGAGGCTGCGAGATGCGCCAGATCAGGCTGACGCTCGCCGCGCACGACGTAAGCAGGCACATCGTAGACAGCGTAAGCTGGCTAAAGCCAAACACGCGCGCCACAAAGATATCGAGCGCCGCAGCCAAAATGACCGCAATCGACGCCGGCAGTGCCCGCTTGAGCACGTTCGTCAGGAACGACCCCTTCACGCGAGCATTGTTGGGCTCCAAGCCCAACACAAAGCCCGGCGCGCCGATGCAGAAGAAGTTAATGAGCGTCATCTGGATGGGCTCGAAGGGGTACGGTGGCAGCGCGATGCACAGCGCCGCCAGGCCCATCGAGAACAGCGTCTTGGTCAGGAACAGCGAGGCCGAACGCTGCAGGTTGTTGATGGAGCGACGGCCCTCGGCCACCACGGCGGGCATCGAGGCAAAGTCGTTGTCGACGAGCACGATCTCGGCCACGTTGCGCGCGGCATCAGAGCCGGCCGCCATGGCGACGGAGCAGTCGGCCTCCTTGAGCGCCAGCACGTCGTTGACGCCGTCGCCCGTCATGGCCACGGTGTGCTCGCGGCGCTTGAGCGCCTGCACGAGCTCGCGCTTCTGCTGCGGGGTCACACGACCAAAGACATGGTAGCGGTCCACTGCGGCATCGAGCTTGGCCGGCGTATCGAGCGTCGTAGCGTCCACATAAGCGTCCGCCCCCGGCACGCCCACCACGCGCGCGATCGACGACACCGTACGCGGGTCGTCGCCACTGATCACGTTGAGGGTCACGCCCTGCTCGTTAAAGTAGCCGATAGTCTCGGCCGCCGAGGTACGAATCTCGTCGCGGATGGTCACAAAGCCCACGGGCTCGGCCTCGCCCACCATATCGCCATCGGGCGTAAAGCCGTCAACGCGCGCCACCACGAGCACGCGGCAGGTATCGGCAAGCTCGGCGACACGGTTCTCGACCTGCGAAAACACACGATCAGAGAGCACAAACTGCGCCGCACCCATCACATAGGAGCCCTGCGCAAACGACGCGCCGCTCCACTTTTTTGAGGACGAGAACGGAATGACCGACAGCGGCTCAGACACCTCGACCGGGCGATCGGCGTAATAGTTGAGAAGCGCCTGGCAGGTCTCGTTGGCATCGGCCGAAGTCGCACGTGCCACGTTAGCCAGCGCAAAATCGAGCACCGTGGTATCGACGGGAACAGCTGCATCGTCCGAGCCGGCGCCTAGGCTCACGCCCTCAACCGGCAGTGGATACGTGCCCTCGACCTCCATGCGGCCCGACGTGATGGTGCCCGTCTTGTCCAGGCACAGCACGTCGACGCGAGCGAGCGTCTCGATGCAGTAGAGCTGCTGCGCCAGCACCTTGCGGCGAGCCAGGCGCACCGTGGCGATGGCGAGCACCGACGAGGTCAGCAGCACCAGGCCTTGCGGGATCATGCCCAGCAGGGCGCCCACCGTGGACAGCAGCGCCGACGAAGGCACATGACCAGCCAACAGCTCGGAGAAGCACCACGAAAGCGCGCTATCGCCCGGGGTTCCCGCGGCATCCCACAGCTCGCTCACACTCGAGGCAAACAACGCCAAACCAAGCGGGATCATGATGATGCTCGCAAAGCGCACGATGGCGTTAAGCGCGTTCATGATCTCGGAATTGACCTTTTTGACGTACTTGGCCTCGTTATTAATTTTGGCCACGTAGTTGTCGGCGCCGACATGGATCACGCGGGCGCGCAGCAGGCCCGAGTCGATAAAGCTGCCGCTCATGAGCTCGGAACCGGGCTGTTTCTTAATAAGGTCGCTCTCGCCCGTCAGCAGGCTCTCGTTCACGAGCGCCTCGCCCGAAACCACCACGGCGTCAGCGGGAATCTGATCGCCGCGCCCCAGGCGGATGATGTCGTCTAGCACGATCTGGTCCAGGTCAAGCTCCACCTCGGCGCCGTCGCGCACCGCGATGGCCTTCTTGGAGGTCAGCAGCGTGAGCTTATCGACCATCTTCTTGGAACGCATGGACTGAATGACGCCAATAGCGGTATTGAGGAACACCACGAACAGGAACGTCAGATTCTTAAACGAACCGGTCAAAATGACCAGGAACGCCAAGATCACGTTGATCAAATTGAACAGCGTGCAGAGGTTCTCGATGATGAGCTCTTTGACCGACTTGGTCTTGAGCTCCATGTTGCGGTTGATCTTACCGGCGGCGATGCGCTCCTCGACCTCGGCGGTCGAGAGTCCGCGCTCGATATCCGTTGCTGCCATACCACGTCCCATCACGTCGCGTCGGTATAAGAAAAACCGCCCGGACCATGCGAGGTTCGGACGGTCTTACGTTCGATGGTGCCCCATGTTGGATTCGAACCAACGGCCTTCTGCTCCGGAGGCAGACGCTCTAATCCCCTGAGCTAATAGGGCCAACGAAAGGCATTATACCCAAGTGCACCTCGGGCTATCAAAATAAAAGAAAAAGCTTTGCAATTCCGAGGAAGACGCGGCGCAACGGCCCACTTTAGAAGGCAAAAGCGAGTCAGATAGTATAAACTCTCATGCACCATATATACACGGCTCGCGATGCGGGCCGTTTTTGCAAGGGTTATCCATCGAGGTGAGAGGCACACCATGATTGCAATTTTAAAGCAGAGCGCCAGCGACGAGGCCGTCGGCCATATCGTCAGCTGGATTGAGAAGAAGGGTCTCAAGACCGACGTCTCGCGCGGCGAGAACGAGACCATCATCGGCCTGGTGGGCGATACGACCAAGATCGACCCGTTCCTGCTCGAGTCCATGGATGTCGTCGAGCGCGTGCAGCGCGTCTCCGAGCCTTTTAAGCGTGCCAACCGCAAGTTCCACCCCGAGGACTCCGTCATCGACTGCGGCCACGGCGTCAAGATCGGCGGCGACCAGTTCCAGGTCATCGCCGGCCCCTGCTCCGTCGAGGGCGAGAACCTCATTCGCATCGCACGCCGCGTAAAGGCCGCCGGCGCCACGATGCTGCGCGGCGGTGCCTACAAGCCCCGCACCTCCCCCTACGCCTACCAGGGCATGGGCCCCGCCGGCCTCGACCTGCTGTGCGAGGCGTCTGCCGAGCTCGACATGCCGATCGTCACCGAGATCATGGACCCACGCGACGTGCAGGTCTTCTTGGACAAGAAGATTGACGTCATGCAGATCGGCGCCCGCAACGCCCAGAACTTCCCCCTGCTCAAGGAGGTCGGCAAGACCCAGACCCCGATTCTGCTCAAGCGCGGCATGTCCGGCACGATCGATGAGCTGCTTATGGCCGCCGAGTACATCATGAGCGAGGGCAACGACAACGTCATCCTGTGCGAGCGCGGTATCCGCACCTTCGAGACCCGCACCCGCAATACCTTCGACCTCAACGCCGTGCCGGTGCTGCACCACCTGTCGCACCTGCCCGTCGTCGCCGACCCCAGCCACGCCACCGGCTACACCCGCTACGTTGAGCCCATGGCGCTCGCCGCGACCGCCTGCGGTGCCAACGGCCTGGAGATCGAGGTCCACGA
>CABQZS010000166.1 GCA_902468695.1 uncultured Collinsella sp. | reverse complement strand
GGCGCTGGCGACGCGCGCGGCGTTTGAGGCGCGTGGCGTGACCTTTGACCGTGTGTATTCCTCGCCGTTGGGCCGGGCGCGGCATACGGCTGAGCTAATTGCTGGTGAGGGCTGCTCGATAGAGCTGGTCGATGACCTGCGCGAGTGGCATTTGGGCTCGCTGGAGGGTACATCAAATCGCGAGATGCCGCCGCAGCCCTGGGGTGATTATCCGGTGGCCTTTGGTGGCGAGTCTGAAGGCGAGCTCCAGTCGCGCATGGTCGCGGCGCTGTCCCACATCATGGCCAGGCCGCAGCACGACTGTGTGCTGGCAGTCTCCCACGGCTCTTCCTGCCAGGAGTTTCTTGAGTATGTGACTGGCAGGGGAGAGCTACCCGACAACGGTGCCGTGCTTCATTTTGGCTATTGCGACGGTGCGTTTTCGCTCCTTGATTGGTAACGAACGAAAGGACCCCTATGAATAAAGATCTGTATCTGGTCCGTCATGGACAGACGATATTCAACCTTAAGCGTATCATTCAGGGGTGGAGTGACTCGCCGCTTACGCAGTTGGGTTGCGACCAGGCGGCGCGCGCCGGCATGTTTTTACGTGCGCGCGGCATTGAGCCCGATCATGCCTACACCTCCACGCTTCATCGCACCGAGCAGACTATCGCCAACCTGTGGCCGGGCTTGGCGTACGAGCGCCTGGACGGTCTGCGCGAGTGGTTCTTTGGCGACTTTGAGGCCGAGCGCGTGATGCTTATGCCCGAGCGCCCGTGGCGCGATTTCTATCGTCAGTTTGGCGGCGAGGGCCAGATGCAGGTGCGTGAGCGCATGGTGGCGACGCTGACCGAGCTTATGCGACGTCCGGACCACGAGTGCGTGCTCGCGGTGAGCCACGGCTCGGCTATCAAGGAGTTTTTGGACCACGTGCGGGGCGCGGCGGCAGACGAGCGCGAACGCGTGCCGGGCAACTGCTCGGTGCTGCACTTTGCGTTTGACGACGAATCCGACACGTTTGAGCTGGTCGAAGTCTTTACGCAGGAGGATTACGCGTGCGAGCTGGGGCTTGAACCGCTTGTGGCTACTGCAGGTCCGCAGCGCGGATAACGCGAGCGTGGCGGCACGGGTCGCTGGCATAACTTCTCGACGCAAAAGGGGCGGAGATGCATGTACCTGCTGCATCTCCGCCCCCTGTTTGTTGAGCTGCCGATTTTTGTGCTGGGCGGTCTGGTCTTGCTAGAACCGCGCGACCTGGTGCGCGAGCAGACCCGTTGGGACCTGCGGCGCGGCGCCGCTGACCTGCGCGGCGGGGAAGAGCGCAGCTACGGCAAAGTTGAACGGCTCTTTGCCCGTGTAGGTGCCGGCGGCACGTGCATCGTCGGCCAGGAGCTGTGATGCCTCGACTAGTGCGACAGCGTAGGCAGGGT
>CABQZS010000165.1 GCA_902468695.1 uncultured Collinsella sp. | reverse complement strand
TGAGGGTCAAGACGCCGGCGCCCGACGGGGAGACGGCGAGTTAGCCGGCAGGTCGGCATGTCAATCCTGGTCTAACAGAGCCTTTTCATTTCGAGCATTCCCAGCTACTTTATTCGGCTACAGTAATTACGGGGCGTCTTAATTAAAGTAAAGCTACAAACTGAGTATAATTAACCGCTCATCGCATATTTCATTACGCTTATCGAGTAAGTTTCTTTCATAGATGAATATTGTTTCCAGTTCGTTACGCTAATGGGGTGTCTTTATTGGCTGAAGCCCTCTGGCGACAGAGGGCTTTCGCACGCTGGGAGGGAAAATGAGGAAAACTCACCCCGTCAACGCGCTCAAGAAGCTAGGCATAGGCCTCGCCTTTGGAGCTGCAACCATCATGTCCATGCCGACATCTGCGCTCGCCTGCACGCAGATATACATGGGCAAAAACCTTACGGCCGACGGCAATACGTACTACGGCCGCGCCGAGGACTTTGGCAAGCGCTATCTTAAGCACTACGGCATCGAACCTGCCCACGAACCTGGCTTTAAGTACAGCTCGATTGAATCTGCTTTTGAATACACTTCGAACAAGCCTACCTATCGTTACAGCTATGTACGCGACCACCCCTCCAACTGGATGGGTCGCACCGACGCCTATTCCGAGGCCGGAATCAACGAGAAAGGCGTCTCCTGCTCTGCCACGCTAAGCACTTCCTATAACGAGGAGGCCGATGCAGCAGACCACATCGATGAGGAAGTGGGTCTGGGCGAGTACAGTTACGGCAGCATCATCCTGGGCGAGAGCGCCACGGCCCGCGAGGGCGTCGAGCTTCTCGGCAGACTGATCGATGATCAAGGCGTCTGCACCAACGACCAGATCATCATCGCCGACAACAACGAGACCTGGCTGTTCGCCACACTTTCCGCCCATCAGTGGATCGCCATGAAGCTTGCTGACGACGTCGCGTCGCTCAACCCTAATATCGGGAGCCTCAACTACGATGTCAACCTTGATGACGACGAGAACTGCCTACACTCCGAGGGCATCGAGTCCATGCCCGTGGAGAAGGGCTTCGCCAAATACTCCGCTGACGGCAAATTCGATGTCGCCCAAACGTATGGCGAAAGCCTCGCTGATTCCGGCGTAAACCAGTGGTCCCGCTATGTGCAAGGCCGCGATTATTTTGGTAGTCAGCTGACCGAAGGCACAGATTACGACATTATCACAGTAAAGAAGGATGGAAAACCTGACCAAAAGGGAGCCATGGTCAGCGAAATCCAGCCCCTGTTCTTCAAGCCTGGCAAGTCTGGTTGGAGCACTTTCGAGTTGATTCGCGGCTTCGGCAACCGCGGCGAGAACGTCCCTGGCCTCAACGCGAACACTGATGGTGTTTATTGCATCGGCAGCGAGCGCAACACCGAGATCAACCTCTTCCAGATTCGTCGCGGGTATGACCCCGAAGTCGCTACCATCCAGTGGGAAATGCTCTCCCGCGCCGCGTACTCCGTCGCCATCCCGTTGTACTCCGCTCTGATAACTGAGGTCAGCCCGTACTTCAGCGATCAGACCATCTCCTTCGATCACTGCAAACAGACTGACGTCGTGTACAACGAAGAGCCCGAGAACTCAATCAACTACGTCCTCATGGACATCAGCTCGCTCTGCTTTGAGAACCCTGACACCCTTGGTATCAGCGTCCGCGCCTACCTCGATGCGCTCCAGAACGAGCTCATCGAGCAGAACAAGGAAGTTGACGCCGCCATGCTGGCCGAGACGACCACCGAGGGCCGCACTGCCCTGGCCAACAAGGCCGGCAAGGCTGCTACCGAGAACACCTACAAGAAGTGCAAGGCCCTGCTCCAGGAGATGCGCGCCTATCAGAAGGCCGAAAACTTTGACGAGCCCTTCACTCCGAGCGATCTGAACACTGAGACCAACGGCCTCAAGGTGTCCATCACCTACGCCAAGGATGCTCTTTCCACCGATCCGGTAACCCCGGATCAGCCTGGCACTCCCGAGCAGCCTGGTACTCCTGAGCAGCCCGGTACCCCCGAGCAGCCCGCTAAGCCCGAGCAGCCCACCACCAAGCCCGAGAAGCCTGGCAAGTCGGACACCACGACCACGGTAACCACCAACAAGACGAACGCCAAGGGCGGCCTGCCCACCACCGGTGATCGTTTTGATGGCCGCGTGGTGGCTGCATTCGCCATCGCTGGCGTTGCCGTCATCTCCGCGGGCGGTTACTTCCTCTACCGTCGCAATAAGGAGTAACGTCTTAGCTGAGCGGGCAAGGCGGCAATGGCAGCCTCGCCCGCTTAACCCGCCTTTTGACCGACGGGAAACCCGCCTGAAATCTTTTTAAAAAAGATTTCCCCGCACACACTTCGCTGTGCTATAGTGCAGCGCAACAGCAACTAGGTGCGACCGCGCCACGGCATCACGAAAGGAGCCACCAACATGAAGAACACGATGAAGTCTCTCAACAACTGGTGGTGGCGTGATGCGAATACGATCGGTCGACAGTGAGTCCCTCACGCCTGTTTTTGCGCTCTAGGTGATTGGAAGGCCTCCGGTTTCGACCGGGGGCCTTTTTCTATCTCGAGCCCGATCGCATTCGCATCACGCGCCCCCGCTTTTCTCTTGCACCCCCCCTCCGAAAGGATTTTCACCATGTCTCAGAACACCACCGCCACCCAGCCCCGCACCGTCCAGACCGCCGACCGCGGCAAACTCGACGTCCGCGCCCTTGTCCTGCTCGCCATCCTGCTCGCTGCAGGCTTCATCCTCAACTTCACCGTCGGCAAGGCCATCTCAGGCATCTCGGGCGGCATGATCAGCCCCGAGTTCATCATCTCGGCCTTCTGCCTCACCATCCTGGTCGTTCGCCCCAACATCGGCCAGGCGCTCGTCATTGGCCTCATCTCGGCTGCCGTAATCCAGATCACCACCACTTCGCCGTTCGTTGATTTTGCCGCCGAGGGCATCGCCGCCATGCTCATGGCCGGCATCGTCAACGCCGCCGGCAAGGACGGTCAGGTCAAGCCCGCGATCGCCATTGTCGCAACCTTCCTGACCACCTTTGTCTCCGGCGTCATCTTCATGGTCATCAAGATGGCCATGCTCGGCGTGGTCGGCGAGCTCGCCGCCGCCATGTTGCCCGTCGTCGCCATGACCGCCGTCTTTAACGCCATTCTGGTCGGCGCCCTCTACCTGCCCATCCAGAAGGCCCTTAGGCTCAACTAACCCGCTCGGCTTTACGAGCCACCCCATCTTGGCGTTCATTCGTCGCTCGCGTACCCAAGTAGGCTTCACTCCTCTTTCGCGCCAACCTGGGGCTCCTCGTAAAGCCGTCTCCGTGCTTCACCACCAAAGACCGTCCCAAACAACGAGCTTTTTTGGGACGGTCTTAAACAACTGGTCATTTAAGAACGTCCCCAATGACTATGAAAGGTATCCATGGAAACGATCATCAACGTCGACGATGTCTCGTTCTCCTATGGCACGCAGACCGAGCAGGCGCTCAGCCACATCTCGCTCAGCGTGAACAAGGGAGATTTCATCGGCATCATCGGACCCTCGGGCGCCGGCAAGTCCACGCTTGCCGCCTGTCTGTCGGGTGCTGTGCCCCACCACTACACCGGCACGTTCTTCGGGTCCGTCATGGTTGACGGCCACGACACCTGCGAGGTCTCGCTGACCGACGTGTCGCAAATCGTCGGCAGTGTGCTGCAGGATATCGACACGCAGATGGTCGCCTCGGTCGTCGAGGACGAGATGCTCTTTGGCCTCGAGAACTTTGCCGTTCCCCACGACCAGATCGAGCAGCGCGTGAGCGAGACGCTCGAGACCGTCGGCATCAGCGACCTGCGCGACCGCGAGATCGCCACCCTCTCGGGCGGACAGAAGCAAAAGGTGGCCATCGCCGCCATCCTCGCCATGCGTCCGCGCGTCTTGGTTCTCGACGAGCCCACCGCGGCACTCGACCCCGCCAGCTCCACGCTGGTCTTCGAGACGCTGCGTGAGGCAAACCGCATACTTGGAATCACCATCGTCGTCGTTGAGCAAAAGGTCGCCCTGCTCTCGGAGTACTGCAACCGCGTGCTCGTGCTCAACCATGGCGAAATCGCACTGCAGGGCGAGCCGCACGAGGTCTTCGCACACACCGATGAGCTTCGCACCATTGGCGTCGACTGTCCCCGTGTCACACGCATCTTCAATAGCCTCGAGGCCGATGGTCTGGCAAGCGGCACCCCTTGCTTGGATGTCGACGAAGCCGAGTGTCTGATTTCGGGTATCGTCGACCCCGCACACGCTGCCATCGAAGCCCAGGCGCCCGCCGGTTCCCCGCATGCACCGTCGTTGCGTCCTCATGCCAAGGATGCCGAACCCGTACTCACCTTCAACCATGTTGAGTTTGCCTATCCCAACGGCGGCGCCGCCGTACACGACCTTAACCTGACCCTCTACCCCGGTGAGCTCGTGGGCATCGTCGGTCAGAACGGTGCCGGCAAGACCACGCTCACCAAGCTGCTCACGGGCCTGCTCAAGCCCGCCTCGGGCAGCGTGCGCGTCACGGGACTGGATACTGCAACCGTTCCCACGAGCCGCATTGCCCGCGAGGTCGCGACCCTCTTCCAAAACCCCGACCGCCAGATCTGCAAGGATACCGTGCTCGACGAGGTCGCCTTTGGGTTGGAGCTTGCCGGCATCGACCGTGCCGAGGCTCTGCGTCGCGCCCAGCTGGTCATCGACCGCTTTGGTCTGCCCGCCGACGAGGCACCGTTCTCGCTTTCGCGTGGCCAGCGACAAATGGTGGCACTTGCCTCCGTCGTAGTGGTTGAGCCCAAGATCGTCGTGCTCGACGAGCCCACGAGCGGCCTTGACTACCGCGAGTGCATGACCGTCATGGAAACCGTGCGCACCATGGCCGAGCGCGGATGCGCCGTCATCATGGTCTGCCACGACATGGAAGTCGTCTCCGACTTTGCCGAGCGCATCGTAGTAATGGCCGACGGCCGCATCCTCGACCGCGGCCGCACGCACGAGCTGTTCTCGAACATCGATCTCATGCGGCGTGCCTACGTGGAGCCTCCCCAGGTTATTGAACTCTCGCGCCGTCTGGCATCTTCCGTCTCGCCCGCTTTTGCGCAGGTGAGCGAGGTCACCGATGTCGTTCGAATTACCAAGGAGATGGTCCACCGTGGTTAACGTCATCGACTACATGCCGGGCGATACGCTGCTGCATCGCCTGAACCCCGTCGTCAAACTGGGCCTCGCCGCCGCCATCATCGTCGGCATCTTCTTGTCCGACACCTACGTGACGCTGCTGGGCTTTTTGGCACTCACCCTTGCACTGGGTACCTATGCCGGCGTCGTCGACCGTCTGCTCTCGCTGCTCAAGTTGCTGATTCCGCTCGCGCTTATCATGCTGGTGCTCCAGCTGGCCTTTATGCGCGATGGCAACGTGGTGTGGGGCTTTATCACCGACGCGGGCCTCGTCACGGGATCGAAGGCCTGCCTGCGCCTGCTAGGTGTGGCGTTGCCACTCATCCTCATGCTCATGGTGACCAAGCTCAACGACCTTGCCAACGCCTGCGTCGAGGTGCTGCACGTACCGTATCGCTATGCCTTCACCTTTACCACGGCGCTGCGCTTTGTGCCGGTGTTTGGTCAGGAGATGAACGCCATCATGGAGGCGCAGACCGCACGCGGCGTCGAGTACGACACCAAGAACCCCATCAAGAAGCTTAAGCTCATGTTGCCACTGTGCGTGCCGCTGCTCATCTCGAGCGTGGGCAAGACCGATGCCACCGCGCTTGCCGCCGAGCAGCGCGGCTTCTACCTGCGCACACGCGCCAGCTCGTACAAGCGCTACCCCATCAAGGGCCTGGACATCGCCGTGCTCATCGTCAGCATCGCCCTCATCGCCATCGGCTTCCTGTTCTAGTTCACCACCGACATCAACCGCCCAACGCAAAAGGCCTCGGCTCGCACCAAACGAGCCGAGGCCTTTACTGTTTCACCAGATAAAACCTACCAAAATAAACCTGTCCCTTTTTGGCAGGTCGGAAGCTAGAGACGGTAGGGGGCGCCGCTGCGGATGATGGATTCGCGCACCAGGACATCCATGGCGTCGAGGGTGATCTCGGGCATCTCTCGGTACTTCTGCAGCACCGATAGCTCGGTGCAGGCCAGAATGACGCGGTCGCAGCCGCTACGGGCGAACTCCCACATCACGCGGTCGAACTTATCCATATCGGGCTCACGTCCGGCCTTCACATCATCGTAGATAAGCGACATCACATCGTTCTGACGTTTCTCGCTGGGATAGACGACCTCAACACCCGCAGCCTTACATTCGCGGCCGTAGACGCCCGCGCCCACGGTGCCATCGGTGCCCATGATGCCGATCTTATGCACCGGCTCGGCCGGCATACTCAGGTTGGGGTCGAACTCGCACTCCCCCATCACCGCACCCGCAAGGGCATAGCGCACCGACTCACGCGGCATGTGGATAATCGGCACCTTCGTAAACGACTGGATCTGGTCGTAGAAGTAGTGCGACGTGTTGCAGGGAATGGCAATGTGTGCACAGCCCAGCGACTCGAGTGCCTGGGCGCACTCTTTCATGGTCGCCAGCAGCTTGGCATGCTCGCCGGTCTTAATGGCCAGCGTGCGGTCGGGCATGGTCGACTTGGAGAGTACCACCATGTCGATATGTTCCTGATCGCAGGCAGCAGCCGTATGACGCACCACCTGGTCGTAGTAATACGACGTGGCCTCGGCGCCCATGCCGCCGATAACTCCCAGCTTTTCCATCGCCGCCTCCTTGGTGACGCTTGCGCAATTGCGCGTATCATACCCGCGCCCGCCCGATGCAAACCGGACGGGCGCCGCGCTCATCTACTTGTAATACGTCTTGAACAGCTTAAAGTGGCGCAGCTTGGTGTGCCACATGCGCAGCCAGCGGTTAAAGACAAAGTCGCCCTTCATAAACGAAGGGTCGGCGCCCTTGCCTTCCTTGTCCAGGCGATGCACCTTAGCGCGCAGCTCGGGATCCTTGACGTACTTGTCGACGACGCCCATGGGGACGACCATCCACAGCGCCTCGTCCTGCGCCGTCACAAACTCCGGCTCAAACGGGCGGTTGAACACATACTCGTCCACCACATACTTGGCAACGTTAAAGCCACTGTTAGTGACATAGTAGTTGCTGCGGCCCTGGCGCGTGTTGAAATCGAAGAACTTAAACGAGCCGTCGCGCTCGTCGTACTTAACGTCAAAGTTGGAATAGCCCACAAAGTGAAGGTCCTCGAGTAGCTTGCGCACGCCGCCCATGAGCTCGTCATTGGGCTCGGTGATGATACAGGCGTGGTTGCCGACGCCATGGGGCTGATGCTCCTCGAGCAGCACGTGACCCAGGCACATCATGCGGACCTTGCCGTTGCGGTCGGAATAGCTGGTGAGCACGCGCATGTACTCGTCGTTGCCGGGCACGCGATCCTGCAAGATCAGGTCGTCGGTGTAGCCGCTGGCATACGAATCGCGAATGACCTGTTCCAGCTCGGCGCGGTCGGCAATCTCATAGGCCTTCTTCTGGCCCTCGAACTCATGCTGCCACCACATGATGCCGTCAGAAGGCTTCAGAATCATCGGGTAAGGAAAATCGATCTGGTCGAGCACCTCGGCAGGTGCCTCGCCTTGGGCGTTCAGCATCGCCATGGTGAAGGTAAAGGTATGCGGATAGGGCACGCCATGCTTCTCGCACAGCTCGTAGAAGATCTCCTTCTTCTGGCACTGCTCAAGCATGCTATAGGGAGCGTAAGGCGCGACGATGTTATCCGCCAACTCATGGGCATCCTTGGCCTGAGCCACGAGGGCAACATAGTTGTCGCCACAGCCCACAAGGACAATCGTCTTGTCGGCATGCGCTTGGGCAATGCCGTTGACGGTTTTGAGCATCACGGGCATGGTGTCGATATCCACGTTGGGCGTGTAGTCGATAATCTGGCTGCGGTACGCGGGACCCGTCTGGTACTTGCCAAAGACCAGACTCTTGACCTGGTACTCCTCGTAGAAGGCGCGCGCCACCGAATAGGCGTTGATGTCGCCACCGAGCAGCACGGGAATGAACTCGCGCTCTGTAAATTGCAATGCCATGGAAACTTCCTATCATGAACTGCCCACACAACGGGCGGTCTTTGCGCAACTGATTTATTCTAGCGTGCCAAGCCGCCGGCGCCCAAAGCTCCACCGTATCTATGGCAATCGACGCAATCGTCCAGCACGAAGGCGGCGCTCACCGTTGTATGACAATGGGCAATGAACCTACCATTGTTGTAGGATTCAACATGTTGCCCGCCCCGTCGAAAGGTGCACCGTGCCCCAGGCTCATCCGATCAACAACCCCATCATTGACGCCGCCAAGCGCGAACTTGCGGATCGTGCCCGGACGGCAGCTCCCCTACGCACCGCAAACGATGCTTACAACGGGCCTGCTCGTATCGTCTCAATCAACACGTCGGAGCACAAAGGCACTCGCAAGTCGCCCGTCGCCGATGGACGCGACACCGTCATCGAGCAATTTGGCCTCGCTACCGATGCGCACGCCGGACATTGGCACCGCCAGGTCTCTTTTTTAGCCGCGGAGTCCATCCAGACGGCGCAGGCACGCGGGCTCGACGTACACGAGGGTGACTTTGGAGAGAACTTCACAACCCGGGGCATCAACCTGCTCTCGCTCCCCTTGGGCACGCAGCTCAAGCTTGGCAGCGAGGTGCTTGTCGAAATCAGTCAGATCGGCAAGGTCTGCCACACACGCTGTGCCATCTACTATCTAGCCGGCGACTGCATCTTTCCCCACGAGGGCGTTTTCGGCGTGGTACTAAAGGGCGGAGAGGTCCATATCGGCGACGATATCCAGGTAGTCAAACTCGGCGACGGCACCTGTTCGTTCACCCCCGCCGAGGCGCTCGAAGAGATTGAGCAGGCTCGCCAGAAGGGCACGCTGTAGTTGTAAAACCCCACGTTGAGATAGCTTTTACAGCCCCAAACCCCTCTTAAACAGGCCCCCGTAACGTTAAAGTTGAACTCTATGGTTTCTCAACAATTCATCATAACTGCAGGTCAAAGCCAAAGCCTCAAGTTCAACTTGACCCTTTGGAACCTTTAAGGTTCAAGTTGAGGTCGAAAGCAGTAGTAGAATACCGTTCGAACCATAACCTACGATTGATTGCAGAGGGACTGGATGCAGCATTCGAATCATCGCACCGCAGCGCTCATTGCGTCGAAGCCGGCTCGTATCATCACGAGCGCCGCGCTCGCCGTTGCGCTGACGGCCACGCCGATGCTCTCCCCCGTTGCGGCGTATGCCGCCTCGCAGGCAACGCAGGACCAGCTTTCCGCAGCCCAGCAGAAGATCGAAGCCGCCACGAGCGCCTACAACGACGCCCGCACCAAACTCGATGACCTGCAAAAGCAGATTGACTCCAATGAGGCGAGCATCGAGGAAATCGAGGCTAAGCTTCCCGAGCAGCAGGCCAAGGCAAGCTCTGCCATGCGCGATCTGTACAAGTATCAGAAGGGCACCAATCCCATCGTGAGCTTCCTGGTCAACGCGCAGAGCCTGGGTGAGTTCATCACGACCTGCAAATACACCAACCAGATCACGAGCTCGAGCGTCGACGAGATCGAAGAGCTCAATAACATGCAAACCGAACTTGAGCAGAACAAGGCCGAGCTCCAGCAGGCCAAGTCACAGCTTGAGGCAGAGCAGAAAAACGCCGAGGATGCGCTGGCGCAGGCCCAGCAGCTCCGCAGCGAGGCACAGGCAAAAGCCGAGCAGGAAAATGCCGCCGAGCTTGCCAAGCTTGAGGCCGATAAGGCCGCTGCCGCCGAGAAGCTCTCGGGCGAGGGCGTAAGCGGCAGCAATTCCAGCAGCCAGGCCACCAACACCAACACCACCATCGACACCACGGTGAACAACTCCAATACCGGTAGCTCCGATTACGATTCGTTCATTAATGAGTGGACGAGCCGTATCGACAATTATCTCGCCGGCTCCCCCATGGCAGGCCAGGGCTATAACTTTGCCGTCGCCGCTTGGAATACCGGTGTCGACCCCCGTTGGTCCCCCGCCATCGCCTGCATCGAGAGCACCAAGGGTGCTTATTGCGCCAATTCTTACAACGCCTGGGGCTGGAGTGCACGTGGCGGCGGTTGGCGCAGCTTTGGCAGCTGGAGCGAGGGCATCTCCGCTCACGTTGCCTATCTGGGCGCCAACTACGGCTCCACCCTTACCCCGGCAGCTGCCAAAAAGTACTGCCCGCCCACGTGGCAGGACTGGTACAACAAAGTCGCCGCTCAGATGAACCGCATCTAAGTGCAACTGCAAAGGGCCCCAATGGGGCCCTTTTCTTTTAGGTAGCGGAGGTATCGACAACGCCGGTCGCATTGGCAACCGCGACTATGACGATCATGCATAGGAGCAGCACACCCAATGCCTTGAGCCAGAGTTTCGCGAGTTTCTTGCCGCGATAGCTGTCGAGCAATGCGAATCGCCGACGAAGACGGCGCTTATCGAGCAGCGCAAAATGCATAAGCACCATAAGGCCATCGACAAAGAAAAAATACTCGATTATGAGAAGCCACGTCGGGTAGCTTTGGTTTGCTCCCGTGGGGTGAAAGACGGCAAAGTGACTTCCGGCAAAGAACACAAGCAGCGAGAAGCAGACGAGCGTATTCCAAATACGCCCCAGAGACTCCGGAACGCGAGAGAGCAGACCGCATGCAGCGGAGGCGGCAGGCCTAGGAAGCCCTGTGGGGTTCTGGAGCCCTTGGGGCGTCAACACCGTCTCCGAGGCCGGAGTACGGACAGGCGCAGACGCAGGAGGCCGCACGGGGCGACTTAGATCGTATACCGCGCGCGTCGCCCGTCCCAACGCTTCCGCGCTCGCAAAACGCTTGGCCGGGTCGAGCGCCATCGACATGCAGATGACATCGGCAAGTGGGGTGGGAATGCCACGCGCCTCGCATTGCTCGCGCATGTCGAGCCCTGGTTTAGGGTCGACTCCCGTCAAGCAGAAGAACAACAGGGCGCCAAGTGCGTAGACGTCGCTTCGCACGCTCGTCTGCCCAAACCCATACTGCTCGGGCGGCGCATAGGGCCGTGTCCCAAACTTGACGGTGTCGGCATCGGCGCCATCGCGCCATACGCGCGCGATCCCCAAGTCGATAATCACCAGCGACGAAAACGTCAGACCGTCATCAGGCGTATAGTTGGCACCTGTCACGATGATATTCGACGGCTTGAGGTCGCGATGGATCACCGGCGCCGACGTCTCCCCCGCCATCGCAAAACCGGCGTGGAGCTCGCCCACGGCATCGCATAGGGCAGGATACAATTCGTGCGCATAATCGGGGGTGGCTCCCAGACGGTCCACCAGCGCCCCGAGTGTCTCCCCTTCGATGTATTCCATAACCACGTTGAGCTCGTCGCCCGCACGACGACAATCGACGATTCTGGGCAGGTGCTCAAAACGCCTACCTGCCCGCTGTGCGGCAAACAGACGCTCGTATGCCCCGCCGATTTGAGCCGAAGCATCGATGCGTTTACGGACAAAGGGGCCGAGCGAACCACCGCCGGTTCCTTCAAAGTACACAAGCTCGGTTGTTTCAACGGACGAGCGCTTAAGTACACGCTCCACGCGATAGCTGTCGTCACGATCGAGCGACGCCAGGTGCTCGGCAAGCGCTGCGGTCAGCTCGTCATTGGAATATGTTGGGGTCTGAGTATCCATAGCCTCCATCATAGCGCAGGGCGCAGACACCCCATGGCATCCGCGCCCCGTTCGTTTGCATCGTTGTTCGACAGCTCCGCCGACTCAGATATCAGCCGCTAACTCACCGTCTCCTCGCCAAAGCGATACAGCTCCTCGTTGACCTTTTGGAGGCTGCACCCGCGATCGATACAGAAGATGATGATCGCATCGCGACGGTCCTTACAATTGAGGATGTTGGCACCCGCCGCCGTCAAGGCGCGGTTGGTCTCCTTGAGCGTTAGCGCCATGGCGAAGGCAATCTGCAGCACCTTATTGCGACTCGGATGACGCGCACCGGTAAAGATCTGATAGCCAAAGGTCTCATTGAGATCGGCCATACGAACCACGCGCGAGCGCTCCAAGCCCTTTTCCTGCAGCAGCTGCTGCAGGTAGTCCGAAAGCGACGGGGTGGCAAAGTCGTGCTCCTTGATATAGCCATCGATGTTTGGCGCGTCGAGAAGCTCATTGAGTAACTCGTCAGTCAACTTTTGATCGGGCATACGACCTCACCTCCCATACGGCGCAACGGTAGCGACATGCTAGGCCAACACCCAGCTTGCAGTGGCAGACTTATCAAACATGTTGGCAAAATACAGTGCCTTCTTGATATCGCCATCAAAGTAGATATTGCCCGCCACGGAGCCACCGGCGGAAAGGGTACCAGACTGCAGCTCATCGGAGCCCTCGCTGTAGTAACCCTGGTTCTGTTGAGCGCCGTTGGCGTCCTCGCCCTTCCAGTCGTAGATGTTGTAATCTGCGCCCTCATCGCCATTGTTGACGTATGTGACGTGAATGCCCGTCATGGTCGAACCGTCATAATTTGTGAGGCCGGGCTGGACGGAATCGACAACGACGGAAAGACCGGCAGCCGTGGTCACCGTCGCACCAACCGCCAGGTCAGTCGTAGACTGCTCTTCCTTCTTCGCCTCTTCCTTCTTGTCGCCATCGCCAGCGTCCTCGGTGACGGTCGCCTTATCGCTACCACAACCGGCAAGAAGACCGGCAGTCCCCAAGGCGACGGTGGCGAATGCGCTCAGTGCAGCGCGACGGCTCAGCAGCACTTCGTTTTCAAGCTTTTTCATCATGCATCCTTCCTACGATCCGGCTACCGTGCCGGCACACAGCACATCGTAGAAAGGATTAAACTTGAATTCATTAGCTGAGAGCTAAGGTTGCGGTATAGAAGAGCATGAAGCGCGTGTCCATCGCCGATGACACCTCGAGGCTTGCCAACATCGATTTGAACTACTGGTTCTACGGCTGCAGCGTCTTGCCTCGATTTCCGACATGACAAACCTGCGCGGCGTAGTCCATGCGGACGACGACGCTCTCGAGCATGCCCTACACACTCGATGCTCGAACGAGCTCGATAGAATCCTGGTAGATGCGGGCTGAGAACCGCCCAAGGGTCACATGGGCCCGACCACATTCAACAACCACAAGGCCATCGTGGGCGGCAATGACACGGCCTGCGACTCAAAGCAAACGATGCGCGCGATGTGCCGAATAGACCGCGAGGAGCAGGCGGGATACCTCATAACGGCCGGGCAGCCCCTACGGCATAGGCTAGGCGATGGGGTGTGGAGCACGTAGCAAGGACTAAAGCAGGTCGCTTTCCACCTCAACATCTTCGATGCTTTCGACCTCCGCTTCAGTGGGCAGGGTTCCATCGGGGTCCTCGCCCTCCATGAACATCCTGATGGCGTTCTTAGCAATGATGCTCGTCGATGCCACGTCCACACCGCCGCCAATCACGCCGCCGGCGAGGGGCAGCATTTTCCCGAGGTTAATGATGCCTTTCTCGCCGAACTTCGTGATAAATCTGAAGCCGACCTTCTGGTTGATCTTCACGAGTGCCGCCCCGGGAATCTTCTTGATTGCGACCTCAAGCGATTTCGTCCCAGTCTTGATGAGCCCCATTTTGACAAGATCACTCGCCGTCGTACCCGTGAGACACATGTAGATCATCGTCTGAACTTGGTCGGACGTAACGTCATAGCCACCCATCTTCGCGATGCAGGCGATCATGCGCATCTGGACGTACATGACGCTGCTTATGTTCGCGGGAATTGCGACCGGAAGCGTAATCAAGCCCCCGAGCCCGGTGACGAAACCTGAGGTTCCGCATTTCATGATCTGCCACTTTGCGAGTGCCCTTGCGGCATCATCGGGTGACTTCGCCTTTCCCGTGTAGTCCTCAACCATCTCGTCGACCGAGCGACTCACCTTAGGGACGCCATTCAGTGCGCTCCTGTAGATGGTATCGAGCAGCTTGCCAGCCGATTCCTCATCGATGGGCATCTCGAAACCTTTGGCCCTTCCAACCGTGTCTTTCTCTCCCGTCTTCTTAGCCATGGCTCTTCCTTTCTCGCAGCTTTGCTTTCTCAATAACCCTTGCAAATTCTGCGAACCATCCATCAATCTTTGGGCATTTTACCTCGCGTTTTATAGCGATGATTCAGCTGTCAGCCAATTTGTGACCGCAGCGGATGATGGGCTCGTTAGTTGGCCTATGTCCTGTTGGGGAGTCCTTATGGAATCTATTGCGATGAGCTGGCATGGGGGCTGGCGATTGCGGCCTGCCTTCCCGTGTTGCTGGCGGCGGTGCTCTCACGCCAAACGCTTGTACATTCGGATTGCTACACAACGAATGAAACTTGTTGATGCGGGGCGCGGTTCATTCAGAGTCCGCCCCTCGCTTCATCCTCAAGAAGCTCGTCGAAGCCTACCCCACCGTTACGGATTCCCCGGTAAAGGTGCTCACAAGCAACAAGATAGAGAACGCCAGATAACTGATACTCAATAGGTAGGTGACAACCAAAAAGATGGCCCATCCGACATTGGTTTTACCGTCGGCACGGCGTTGCTCGCGATTGCGGCAGAGCCAAATCGTCACGCCAATGGCCGCAATCAACAGCACAAGCGCTGCTGCAGCCAGCCCAGCAAGCACAAACATCACGCCAATGCTCACAGCGATGACCGGAAGCAGCAGCAAACCGCACCCGCATCCACCCGGACTATATACGGCAGGCTGTCGGCGTCGCTTCATCGTCACGCCACCCCCATCATCTTTAAGCACTACAGCGCAATGGCCTGCTGAACAGGAACGATCTTATCGAGTTCCGGTTCGATCCGTCTTTTCTCGGCCTCAAGGTCAAACGCCACCTGAGCGCGCAGCCAATAACCATCCGTCAGGCCAAAATAACGGCAAAGGCGGAGGTCGGTGTCGGCCGTCACGCGACGTTTTCCCAAGACAATCTGCCCGATACGCTGAGCCGGAATCCCGGTCTCTTTCGCAAGGCGATATTGAGAAATGCCCATGGGAACAAGAAACTCCTCTTTGAGAAGCTCACCAGGAGTCACTGGCGACAGCAAATCGGACGAGGTCTCATCACTTGTGATAATCGACGATTTCGACATTCCAAGCCATCTCCTGTCTCCACTCAAAACAGACCCGATAGCGCTCGTTAACACGGATGCTATATTGACCGGCACGATCGCCCTTCAAAGCTTCCAGGCGGTTGCCCGGCGGAACGCGAAGATCATCAAGCGAAGCACAAACCTGCAGTTGGCGAATCTTCCTCAGCGTAACGCGCTCAAAGGGCACGAACCTCCTGACCCGCACACCCATGGCAAAGCGTTCGGTATCCTCATCTTTATACGATGCAATCATAGTATCGCCTTACGTTAATAACGTCAAACGTTTCTATAGACTTACATCTCTATTATAGCGTACATTTGTTCGTATTTTCTAGAGCAGGTATCCTTCGCCAATTAACCAAGCAGAAGCAATCGTTTGTAGACATCGAGGCCTTTGAGCAGAATTTCCTCGTCAAAGAGCATGGTATCGGTATGCAGAGCGCTCGTGGCATAGGCGGGACAGCCATCCGGATCACTCGGGTTTTCTTGACCCTCCGGCACGCCCGTGCCCAGCAAGAAGAACACGCCCGGCAGATAGCGCTGATAGAAGGCGAAATCCTCGGCGATTAGCAGCGGCTCGTCCACAAGTTGCAGTTCGGACAAGGCAGGCGCGACGCTGGCAAACAGCTCGGGGTCGTTATCGACCGGTGGATAGCCCTCGGCAAAGTCGAGATCATACGTGCAGCCCGTTGCGGTGCACGCCTCGTCGAGCACACGGCGTACGCCCTCGCGCGCACGGTCGAACATGTCGTCCGTAAACACACGCAGGCTTCCGGCCACATGGGCCTCCCCCGCCACCGCGTTGCAAACCGTACCGGCCTGCAGCAGACCAAACTTACCGATACAGGGCTCGTCGGTGCCCAGCTCGTCCATCAGTTCGCGCTCGGCAACCAAGAACTTGGCAGCCGCCAGCGCCGCATCGTGCGACTCCTCGACCGGAACGCCATAGGTCTTAGCGATATGGATGCTCGTCCCGTGAATATGAATGTGCGTCTCACTCGAACGCGCCAGCAACGGACCGGGGCAGCTCGCCAACGTGCCGGCAGGCAGATCGGGCCACACATGGAAGCCGAAGATGCGGTCGGCCCCATAGCGCTCGAACACACCGCTCTCGCATACCGTCTTGGCACCACCGGTCGTTTCCTCGGCCGGCTGGAACACAAAGAGAACGTTGCGCCTAATGGCGCCTGGCTGATCGCGAATCGTACGGTCGACATACGTCGCGGCGGCAAGCGCCATGGCCATGTGTCCGTCATGTCCGCAAGCGTGCATCTTGCCGGGATGGGTCGAGGTAAAGGCCGCTCCCGTCGCCTCCGCGATGGGTAGCGCATCCATATCGGCGCGAATCGCCGTGGCATGCGCGGCATCAACGCCGGCGTCGAAGAAAGCACAGACGCAGCTGGGGCACGGATGGGTCACTTCGCAAGTGAGCGGTGCCAGCACGCCCTCGATATAGGCAATGGTTTGCGGAAGATCGAAATCGAGCTCCGGAATGCGATGGAGATCGCGACGATAGCGACGGAGTTCTTGGAGCTCGGTCATAGAGAATCCCTTCGTAAGGCACATCTGTTCAACTTATTGTGATACAGGATTGCGGCACACATGTTTCCAGCATATTGCTGCATTTTTTAAACGTTATATACGAATACTCTTGTTTGGTAAAGTGCAACGTGGTAGGGTCGTTACCACTTGATAGAGGCGCGGGCACGAAGAGCCGCGGGCGAGCCGGCAGGCTTTGACCCCGCGGGGAGGCGAAACCCGCCGAACTGGGCTTTTCGGGCACGAACAACCTGGTGGGCCTGCGGGAAACACTCGCAGGACTGTCTGCAGCAATGCGGGAGCGCTATCCGGACATTGGGTCCACGCTATGCGGATTCGATGCGCAGATGGCGCCGTCTGGATAGCGAGGTTTACGGGACATGGCATTGACCCCCAACGAGGCATATGCGGCCAAGCGGCCGTTTGTGGACAAGGAGACACTCGAGCATATCGTCGAGCAGTTCCCCACGCCGTTTCATCTATACGACGAGGCGGGCATCCGCCGCAACATGCAAGAAGTGCGCGATGCCTTTGCATGGAACCCGGGCTTTAAGGAATACTTTGCCGTCAAGGCCAATCCCAACCCGGCACTCATCTCCATTCTCAACGAATACGGCTGCGGCTGCGATTGCTCGAGCTACACCGAGCTCATGATCGCCCGCTCGCTGGGTATCACGGGACACGACATCATGTTCTCGTCCAACGACACGCCGGCTGCCGACTTTGAGCTCGCCGACAAGTTGGGCGCCATCGTCAACTTTGACGACATCAGCCACATCGAGTTCTTTGAGCGCGTTGCGGGGCCCATCCCCAAGACGGTCAGCTGCCGCTTTAATCCGGGCGGGCTGTTCCAGCTCTCCAACGGCATCATGGATAACCCCGGCGACTCCAAGTACGGCATGACCACCGAGCAACTCTTCGAGGCGTTCCGCATGCTCAAGGCCAAGGGCGCCGAAAACTTTGGCATCCACGCATTCCTTGCCAGCAACACCGTCACCAACGACTACTACCCCAAGCTCGCGCGCATCCTCTTTGAGCTTGCCGTGCGCCTGGAGCGCAAGACCGGCGCACACGTCGCCTTCATCAATCTGTCCGGCGGCGTCGGCATCCCCTATCTGCCCGAGCAGCAGGCCAACGACATTCACGCCATCGGCGAGGGGGTGCACGCGGCATACGACGAGATCCTGGTTCCCGCCGGCATGGGCGATGTGGCGATCTGCACCGAGATGGGCCGCTTTATGATGGGGCCCTACGGCTGCCTGGTCACCAAGGCCATCCACGAGAAGCAGATCTATAAGGACTATATCGGCGTGGACGCCAGTGCCGTCGATTTGATTCGTCCTGCCATGTATGGCGCCTACCACCACATTACGGTGATGGGTCGGCCGGGCGGCACCGACAAGGCCACAGCGCCCGTCACGAACACCTATGACATCACGGGCAATCTATGCGAGAACAACGACAAGTTCGCTATCGATCGCGAGCTACCGCATATCGACATGGGTGACCTGCTTGTAATCCACGATACCGGTGCGCATGGCTACTCCATGGGCTACAACTACAACGGCCGCCTGCGCTCCGCCGAGGTCCTGCTGCGCCCCGATGGCTCGGCCGACCTCATCCGCC
>CABQZS010000164.1 GCA_902468695.1 uncultured Collinsella sp. | reverse complement strand
CGCGGCAGGCGAATCGTAAAGCGGCTGCCGACGCCCTCGACCGAGGTCACGCCGATGACGCCGCCGTGGCTATCGACGATCCACTTGGCGATGGCGAGCCCCAGGCCCGAGCCCTGCGCGCCGGCATCGCGTGCGTTGTCGGCACGGTAGAACCGCTCGAACGCGTGAGCTGCGGATTCCTGGTTCATGCCGATGCCCTCGTCTTCAACGGTTATGTCGACCGTGCCCGTGCCCGCATCGGGTGTTATGCCAAATGTGACGGTCGTTCCCGCGTCCGAATACTTGGCGGCGTTTTGCACGATCACGCGCAGAGCCTGCTTTACGAGCGCGACATCGACGGGCGCGTCGCAGCGCGGGTCGCTGGCAAACGCAGCGTCAAAAGCCAGCCGATACGCGTGCTCGGCATCAATCATCTGCGATTCTTCGCATACCTCGCCGACGAGCGCTGCCAGATTGGTATCCACACGATGCAGCGCGGTGCGGCCGGCATCGCCGCGTGCCAAAAACAGCAGTTGTTCCACGAGCTCCTGCATGTGCTCGCTTTCGGCCTTGAGCGAGGCGATGGACTCCGCCAGCACGGCCGGGTCGTCTTTGCCCCAGCGGTCGAGCATGTTTACGTAGCCCTGAATCACCGCAATGGGCGTGCGCAGCTCGTGGCTCGCGTCGTTGACAAAGCGCATCTGCTGCAGCTTGGCCTCTTGCATCTGGCGCAGTAGGCGGTTGAGCGCGACCTCGATACTCGCCAGATCGGCGTCGCCGGTGGTGACGCTCGGCGAGTCGACGCTTGCGCGCTCGATGGCCTGCTCTAATGTTTCCATCTTGCCGCCGGAGAGTTGCATGCGGCCGAGCTCGTCCACGCGCAAAGCCAGGTCGTTGAGCGGCGCCATAGTGCGGCGCACGCGGCGGGCGCCGCCGAGCATATCGAGCACGCCGATGGCCTGCCAACCTACAACAACGATATAGAGGGGCCACAGCGCGACGAGGTCCTGCGCGAGGGGGAAGGTCTTGCTGGTGCGCGCAAGCTCGACGGTATAGGTGAGCGTGGCCAGGTCCCAGCCGCGTGCGGGCGCCAGCGACATGCCGTGAACGGTGGCGCCGGGGATCCATCCTGCGGTAAACGCGCCGTCGGGCAGCGCCTGGTTGTAGCCATAGACGAGGATTGCCGCCGAAACAAGCAGCAGTAGCAGATCGAGCCAGACGTAGCTCATCAGGCGGCGCCACATATAGCTCCAGTTGATGGCGCGGGCGATGGAGGTGACGCGCTTGGCCTCGGCGTTACGCGCGGCAGGCATAGCCCACCCCGCGCACGGTCTGGATGATGCGAGCGCCGCCAGCGTCTTCGATCTTGGCGCGTAGGTGCGCGATGTGCACGTCGACGTTGTTGGTGTCGCCTACGTATTCGTAGCCTAGCGCCTCGTGCGCGATGCGCTCGCGCGTGAGCACGGTGCCGGTATGTGCCATAAGCAGGGCGAGGACGTCGAACTCGCGGGCGGTCAGCACGATGGGCGAGCCTCCGACCGTGACTTCGCGGCGGTCGGGGTCGAGCGTGACCGAACCCACGGTGAGCGCGGCGGGGGAGGGCACGGCAGCGGTCTTGGCCGAGTCGCTG
>CABQZS010000163.1 GCA_902468695.1 uncultured Collinsella sp. | reverse complement strand
TCGTCTCCAAGATCGTGCTTCCTTCGGCCTTTGGCCGCATTGCCACCGGCATCGTCCTTGCCATCGGCCGCGCCATCGGCGAGACCGCCGTGGTGCTCTACACCATGGGCCAGGCCATCAATCTACCTATTTCGCCGCTCGATTCCGGTCGTCCCATGACCGTTCACCTGTACCTGCTTGCCAACGACGGTATCAACATGAACGCAGCCTACGGCACCGCGCTCTTGCTGATGGTGATCATTTTGGCCTTCAACCTGTTTGCGCGCTTCCTGTCGCGCAAGCGCCGCTAGTTAAGGAGTCCCATGTCCGTTTATCAGTCCGCTCCCACGCTGGAGCAAGCGGCCATCACGGCCAAGGATTTCAACTTTTGGTACGGTGACTTTCATGCGCTGACGGGGCTTGACCTCAACATCGCCAAAAACGCCATCACCTCCTTCATTGGCCCTTCGGGCTGCGGCAAGTCGACGTTTTTACGCTGCATCAACCGCATGAATGACCTAATCGAGGGTACGCGCGTCGAGGGCACTATGACGCTCGACGGCAATGATATCTATGCCGAGGGCGTCGACCCGGTCGACCTCCGTCGTCGCGTGGGCATGATCTTTCAGCAGCCCAACCCGTTTCCCAAATCCATTTACGAGAATGTCGCCTTTGGCCCTCGTCTGCAGGGCGTGACTAGCAAAAGCGACCTCGATGACATCGTGGAAGAATCGCTCAAACGCGCCAACCTCTGGAAAGAGGTATCCAATCAGCTCAACAAGGATGGTTTGGCGCTCTCGGGCGGTCAGCAGCAGCGTCTGTGCATCGCGCGCGTGCTTGCGGTGCAACCCGATGTCCTTCTGATGGACGAGCCCTGCTCCGCCATCGACCCCACGTCCGTCTCTAAGGTCGAGGATCTGATGGCCGAGCTGGCGCCCGAGATGACGATCATCATCGTCACGCATTCAATGCAGCAGGCAGCTCGTATTAGCGATTACACCGCATTCTTCTTGCAGGAAGTTGCCGGCGAGCCCGCCACGCTCATCGAGTATGGTCAAACCGACGCGATCTTCACCAGCCCGGTGGACTCGCGGACGGAAGACTATATCACCGGCCGCTTTGGCTGATCGGTGCGACTAGTCCCAAGTCGATCGGACCTGGTCCGGTGCGTATTCACTGTGCGGGCGGCATGACCGCACCCAACTGATTGGAGTGAACCATGCGCAAACTGTTTTCCCGTCAGCTCATCGAGGCCCGTCACGAGATGCTGAGCATCTACGAGGCCGTCGATCTGGCCCTCCACGATGCCGTGAAGGCCTATGTGACCGACGACCGCAAGCTCGCCACCAAGACCAAGAAGCGCACGCTTTCGATTGACGCACGCTGCGCCAACCTTGAGGCCGTCTGCTACAACCTGATCGCCACGCAATCACCGGTCGCCTCCGACTTCCGCCTGCTTCAGACGATCATCTACGTCGACTTTAACCTGCAGCGCATGACCGATAAGGTTCGCCAGATCTGCCGCGCCACGCGTCATATGGTCAAGGCCGACATCTCGCTGCCCAAGGAGCTTGTCGGCACGGTCGAGGCCGAGGCCGAAGCTGTCTACCAGTTGCTGGGCTCGTCGCTTTCTGCGCTCGTCACCAACGACATGTCCATCATCTGCAACCTGGCCGTCAAGGACGAGCCGGTGCATGCGGCGTACGAGAAGTTCTTCCGTACCTTCAACCGCATGGACGCGGGCGAGTTTATGGATGACGATAGCAACTATGACGACCTGCGCCGCGCCATCATGGTTTCGCGCTACCTCGATCGCATTGCTTCGATTTCCATCGATGCCGCCTGCCGTCTGACCTTCCTGTTGACCGGACAGCGTATGACTGCCGGCGATATCGCCCGCACTGATGAGGATGAGCTCGAGAGCATGCGCGTACCTTCGGGCGAGGGCGTTATCATGAGGCCTGCCGTCGACGCGCACTACGTTGCCAAGGTGCCTGCTAACGAGGTCAGCGAGGGTCTTCGCTACCTGCTCGATCATCTTGAGGACGAGGACGATGGCGAGGACGACGAGGAGTAAGTAACCCCGTTCGTCGAAAGATTGTAAATACCTAAGTGAGCGCGGCCTTGCACATGCGGGGCCGCGCTCTTGCGTTAGCATGGGACTACTTGTTTGGCTGTCAGCGGAGGCGATTGGCAATGGATAACTATTTGGACTTGATGCGCGCTCGCCGCGAGCAGATTCTGGAACGTTTTTATGCGGCGCTCGATCGCGCGGGCCGCCCCCACGACGCCGCGCGCCTCATTGCCGTGTCCAAGACCGTTGGTGTCGATGAGACCGTTGCCGCCATCCATGCGGGGTATCGCCATTTTGCCGAGAACCGCCCGCAGGAGCTGGTTCGCAAGCTCACGGGCCTGGCGGAGCATCCGGAGCTGCCCGAGGTGCGCTTCGATATGATCGGCAACCTGCAGACCAATAAGATCAATGCGGTGCTGGGCTCAGCCGAGCTGATTCACTCGGTGGGTTCGCTGCATCTGGCGCAGGCGATCTCGAGCCGTGCTGTCCGCAAGATCGAGGCAGGCGAGCTCGCCGGCCCTCAGCGTGTGCTCATTGAGGTCAATGTGAGTGGTGAGGAGTCGAAGGGAGGCTTTTCGCCCGATGAGATTCGCGCCGCCGCGGGTGAGTTTGCGGAACTTGAGGGAATTTGCGTGCAGGGACTTATGACTATGGCGCCCCGGGGGAATAAGGATGTGGCACGCCGCACCTTTGCGGGGCTTCGTGAGCTGAGGGATGAGCTGGAGGCGGCGCATCCCGATTTGAACCTGCCTGAGCTTTCCTGCGGCATGAGCGAGGACTTTGAGCCTGCCCTTGAGGAAGGCTCTACGCTCGTTCGCCTGGGCAGGGTAGTATTTAGCCCGGAGTTTGCAGTAAAATAAGGCTCTGAAGTGCGCACTGATTATCGGGGCGCCTGCACTAAACCGCGAGAGGACACAACCATGGGCTTCCTTGACGAGATTAAAAATAAGATGCACCTGGGCGGCCAGCAGGGTTACGACCAGGGTTATGGCCAGGACGACGACTACGGCTACGATGACGGCTACGACGATGGCTATCAGGGCAACGGCTACAGCGGTGCTTCGGGCGAGGGCTTCTACACCCAAGACGAGCCGAGCAACGGCCTGCTTGGTCAGACGCGCCGTGGCGAAGCTGAGTCGGTTGCCGTGTATACGCGCTCCGGTCAGCTGGTCGGCGATGACTCCCGCCATGCCACGACGTATAACCCGCCTTCGCGCTCGCAGGACAGTGTTGCGAGCGGTTATCGTCCTGGTGCCTATGATACGCCGTCGAGCTACGCCGAGAACACCCGCGCCCGTGCCGCCGCTGCGCCCGCGCCTGCGCCGAGCGATGCCTCGGCCTATGCAAGCAATATCATCAACGCCACGCCGCAGCTGCCGGCCTATGTCCTGCGCCCCGAGAGCTATGACGATGTGGAGACCGTGGTGCGCCGCGTTCGCACCAAGCAGCCTGTCGCACTGATTTTTGTGGGCGTACGCACCGAAGTTGCCAAGCGCGTCTTGGACTTCTCTTACGGCTTTGCCTGCGGTCTGGGTGCCACGGTCAAGGAGGTGGGCGACCGCGTGTTCATGGTGCTGCCCGCCGGTTGCGAGGTCAAAGATTCCGATCTCAAGAAGCTTCGTGCCGACGGCTACCTCAAGTAAAGACAAGACGAGGAGATTCCCATCAACATCTACACTATCGTCCAGCTGGTCAACACGCTGTTCAACTTCTATTCCACGCTCATTGTCGTCTACTGCTTTATGACATGGATTCCCATGAAGCAGGGTGGTTTGCTCCAGGATATTGCCGCGGTGCTCGATAGCGTGTGCGGTCCGTGGCTCAACCTGTTCCGTCGTTTTATCCCGCCGATGGGTGGTATCGATTTTTCGCCGGTCGTTGCGATTATTGCGTTGCAGTTGGTGCAGAGGCTGATTCTGCAGCTTCTTATAGGTATACTCGTATAGAACTGACTTGGTAACTTACGTCGGGCGTGTAGCGCCGAGGCGATGAAAAAGGAGACTTGTTATGGCTATTACCCCTGCAGACATCCAGGCTCAGACTTTCTCTGAGGCCAAGCGTGGCTACGATCCTGCCGAGGTCGACGTCTTCTTGGAGACGCTGTCCTCCGAGGTTGACGCTATGCTCGCTAAGATCGTCGACCTTAAGGGTCGTCTGACTGCTACCGAGCAGCAGCTTGCCGATGCGCAGGCTCAGCTTGCCCAGGCTCAGGATGCCCCCGCCCAGGCCGTTCCTGCCGCCCCCGTGGCTGCTCCCGCCCCTGATTTCTCTGCTCAGGAGCGCCAGATTTCCGCTGCCCTGATCGCTGCCCAGCAGACCGCTGAGACCATCGTCAACGATGCCAATGAGAACGCTGAGCGTATCCGCAACGAGGCTGACGCCAAGGCACGCGAGGTTATCCGCCAAGCTCTGACCGAGAAGCAGGCCGAGCTCGAGGAGATCGATCGTCTCAAGGCTTCCCGTGAGGAGTTCAAGGCCGAGTATCTCAAGCTCATCCAGCACTTCATGGACGATGCTCAGAACTCCTTCCCGGCCGACCTCATGGCCTCCACGCCGGTCGGTTCCGCCGCTTCTCCTGCGGTGACTGTTCCCGCCGAGCCGCTGCCCGTCGCTGATCCGGTTGTCCCCGTGGCCGATCCCTTTGCCCCGATCGACAACTTTGCTGCCGACGACCTGGACTAACATTCGGCCTATAATTTAGTGCCTAGAAAGGACCCGCAGCTTGCGGGTCCTTTTTTATGACTGTGCAGGGGCGCGCAACATAAAAAACCGAGCCCTGCACATTGTGGCGCAGAACTCGGTGAATGGGTGAGCGGTAAAAGGTAGGTTTTAGGGCATGTGCCAAAAAACTACTTGAGGAGGAAGTTGGGGAGGGGAATGGTACGGGCCTCGCGATGCTCGGGGTCGGCGATGTGGTCGGCAGGATAGCCACAGACAAGCATGTGATAGGGATAAACGCCCTTGGGCAGATTGAACTGCTCCTGTGCCACCTCAGTCTTAAAATGGCATACCCAGCACGTTCCCAGGCCCTGCTCGGTGGCCTCCATCATCATCTGATCGCAGACGATCGAAGTATCGATGGCACTCGAGTTCATCTGATCATACGGGCGCACCCAAGCATCATCGGTAACGCTGCAAATAAGGAAGATAAGCGGAGCGCCAAAGATAGACCCATCTCGAGCAAACCGAGGCTGACAAGCAGCAGCCTTCTCCAGAAGCTCAGGCGTATCCAACACCATCACACGAGAAGGATGATTATTGCAAGCAGAAGGAGCAATCCGCCCAGCCTCAACAATGGCATCCACCACAGCCTGCTCCACAGCCCGATCTTCAAACTCACGACAAGAATACCGACCCCGAGCCAGATCCAAATAAGACATACAAGCCCTCCAACAATTAAAAATCTAACAAATCCAAAGTAACCCAAACAGTACCCAAAGCAGCAATCAGCCAATCGCTCATCGAATACCAAAGTAAAACCCCGAGCAATCAAGGGCCATCACAGCAAAGGCCCCACCACGCTCAATCCCTCAGCCAAAGTTCCCAATGGTGGTACGTAAGGGAGCGGGCCCGACCACTAATAACCTTTTGAACGACTCTGCTTGCAGCCGGAGTGAAAAAGGTATTAGTGGTCGGGCCCGCGACCGGTGGGATACGTACCCCCAATTAACTGTTCTTCATGACAATCGAATCCACAACATCAGCCACATTCTCGCAGCAGTCAGCGCAGTACTCCAGGAAGGCATAGACGTCACGCCAGGCGATGACCTCGAGCGGATCCTTGCCGTTGACATGCAGGTTGCGCATAGCGTTGATGTAGAGCTCGTCGGCCTCGGACTCGATGGTGTTGATCTGGATGACGAGTTCGCGCAGGGTCTTGGACTTGCGGTAGTTGGGCAGCTCGACCATCAGGTCCTTCATGGCGCGGCAGGCGTCGGTCACCTTGTGGGCGATCACGATGGCATCGGGATGGATGCTCTGGATGTTGGTGAAGTAGACGCGCTGCACGACGCCCTCGATACGGTCGAGCACGGTGTCGAGTGAGCAGCTCATCAGGTCCAGGTCCTCGCGCTCAAGCGGGGTGATAAAGGCCGTGAGCAGGGCGTCTTCGAGCTCATGGTGCTTCTTGTCTGCCGCATGCTCGATCGCGTGCATCTTGTCGAGCATATCGTGAATCTTCGCGGGGTCGAAGTTCTCGAAAATCTTGATGAGCAACTCTGCGGCCTGGACGGCAAGATCGGCGCAGGCGACGTAGTTGTCAAAGTAGAACGAATCGGGTTTCTTTGCCATGAGTGGGTCCTTTCGAGGCGAAGACGGGTGGGCGAGGTATTACGGTCCGGATGGACGTTCGGTTTGACTAGATGAACATCATGAACAGCTTGGCCATGACAAAGCTGATGAGTCCGCAGGCGGGGAAGGTGAAGAACCAGGTGAACATCATGTCCTTGACCACGCCAAAGTTGATGGCCGAAAGGCGCTTGACGGCGCCGACGCCCATGATGGCGCAGGTCTTGATGTGGGTGGAGGATACAGGAATACCGGTAAGGGTGGCAAGCAGCAGATTCGCGGCGCCTGCGAGGTCGGCGGAGAAGCCCTGGTACTTCTCGAGCTTGACCATGCTCTGGCCGACGGACTTGATGATGCGCTCGCCGCCCACGCTGGTGCCGATGCCCATGGTGGCCGAGCACAGCAGCATGATCCAGATGGGGATGCCGGCGTCGCCGACGCCGGTCTGGCCGTTGGCGAAGGCCACACCTAAAAAGAGTACGCCGATGAACTTCTGTCCATCCTGCGCGCCGTGCATAAAGCTCATGGCCGCGGCACTCGCGATCTGAGCGTATTTAAAGAAGACATTGGCACGTCGCCTATTGGCGGCGGCAAACAGAATCGAGACGAGTTTGCACAGGATCCAGCCCATGACAAAGCCCAGGCCGATGGAGAGCGCCAGGCCGTAGATGACCTTCATCCACTCGTGGACGTTGACGCTGTTCGCGCCGCCGAGGGCGATAGCGGCACCGGTCAGGCCGGCGATAAGGCTGTGGCTTTGCGAGGTGGGGATGCCAAAACGCGATGCCGTGGCACCGTAGACGACGATGGAGAACAGCGCCGCGCAGAGGCACGCAAGCGCCATGGTGCTGTTTCCGCCAAAGTCGACGATATGTGAGATGGTGTTGGCGACGCTCGCGTTAAAGTGCGTCATGATGAGCACGCCCAAGAAGTTGAATGCGGCACTCATGAGAATGGCGGCGCGGGCGGGCATGCAACGCGTAGTGACGCAGGTTGCGATGGCGTTGGGCGCGTCGGTCCATCCGTTGACGAAGATGGCGCCGAGCGCGAGGATCACGGTGACGGCAAGGACTGGGTTCGACACAATTTGGCCGAGGAAGGTTGAGAACGTTACGTCCATATATGGGCTTTCTCGAAGTTTACAGACACGTTACAAAAGCATGATAAATCGTATCACCTCCTGTGGGTTTCTTTACCGAGTTCTGATGGGAGAAGTGAGTTTTTTGGCACTAAAATTGAATATTAGCCCTGTTGACCGCGGGTATTCTTTTTGCTAACACGCCATGAGGACACACGTGCGCGCCCCAACACCCCAAAACCACAGTCTGTTCGCTTTACAACATACAAACATGTGTTCGATAATAGAGGACATGGAATATCGACAGACAGACGGCAAAACTCGGCGCGTGCACAAGCAGTATGTGGACGTCGTGGCTCGCATCCTCGCGGGCGGACAGATCGTGCCGGTCACCGTCTGCTGGGTCGACGGCCGTTGTTTTACGATCGACGAAATTATCTCGACCGTTGGGTTTGGCCTGATGGTCCACGGCATCCGTACGGCAACATATAAGGTGCGTTTTGGCGGGCACGCGACCGAGCTGTATCTGGAGGACCAGACGCGCGAGCGGGCGGACGGCTCGCAGGCGCACGTGATGCGTTGGTGGGTCTGGGCCTTTGATCGCACGCTTGAGGGCGAGCGCCGTAGGTAAGGACGTGCGGCATTCGGGTACAATGACAGGAATCTTGTCACCTACGGCGCTGTCGTGCGCTTTTTGAAAGGACGAAGTATGAACGATATCCAGGGCTATCAGAACGGCCCCATCGAGGCCGGCGCAAGTCGCGCCAAGGAGATGTCGCCGCGCGCGTACAATCTCGCCATGTCTGCCCTGATCTTTTTGGGCTTTTGCGCCATGGGCGCCGGCGCCTACTTTACGAGCACCATGTCGTTTGCGCGCATGATGACGAGCGGTGCCGCCTTGCCGCTGGTCTTTGGCTCGTTTATTTTGACCATCGTCGGCATGGTCATGATGTCGGCCGCCGCCAGCAAGCAGTCCGTGGGCCTGTCCCTTGTGGGCTACGTAATCTTTGCGAGCACCTTTGGCCTGACCGCGTCGTTTGGCCTTGCCAACTACGACCTGCCCACCATCAACACTGCCTTTATCGCCACGGCCGCCATCACCTTTGTCTTTGGCGCCTTGGGCGTGACGTTCCCCAAGTTTTTCCAGCGCGTATATGGCATCGGTTTTGGCATTCTGCTCGCCACTATTCTGGTTGAGATCGTGCTGATGTTCATGGGCGTCTCGCAGTCCATCACCGACCTGATCGTGATCGTGGTGTTCGCCGGCTTTATTGGCTACGACACCTATGTTGCCACGACGGTGCCGCCCACGCTGCCCAATGCGGTGCTCATGGCATCTAACCTGTTCGTGGACATTATCAACGTGTTCCTGCGCATTCTGAACATCCTCGGCCGTCGCGATTAAAGCGCGGCATTGCGACGCTTCCTGCCGGACACGGTAAAACGATACGAAAGGCGGTCCTTCGGGGCCGTCTTTTTTGTGCGCGGCGGGGTATGATGGATGGGAAAAAGCCGATAGCGGCAGCGACAGGAAAGGTGGCCACGTATGGCAGATGTCGACAACAGGAACCGTAACCGCAGGTCTAACCGAGCGGGTCAGCCCAATCCCAAGCGCGAGGCGCGTGCCAAGGCCGCCGAGCGCCATGTGGCGGCTGTGTCCGAGGCCTGCGCCAAGGACATCGAGCGTTCGCTTGCCGGCGTGCGCGAGTTCGATGGTATGCCTGCCGGTTTTGTCGCGGCGATGAAGGCCAAGGCCCAGAAGGCAGCGGCTGCTGAGGAGCAGGCTGCCGAGGACGTCGAGGGCGCGGAGGCTGCCGAGGTCGAGGCAGCGCCTGAGCCCGTCGAGGAAATCGCTGAAGCTGAGTCCGCGCCTGCAGAGGAGCCCGCTCCGGTTCTGCCCGAGGTCACCGTGCTCGATGCCTCCGCCACGCAGGCCATCCTGGACAACGGTCGTGGCTATGCGCAGTTCTGCGACATGGCCGTGCTCGCCTTTGCCTCGTTCACCAACCCGGGCGGTGGCTATATTCAGGGTTATCTGGGCCAGGAGGCCACGCTGTGCGCCGATTCGTATCTGTACAACGTTCTCGATAAGCAGCGCAAATGGTACGGCGAGAACCGTCGCCGCAACATCAACTGCGAGCTTTACCGAAACCGTGCGCTGGTGGTGCCTGCGGTGCGCTTCGACCGCAACCACGTGCATGCATACGCCGACGTGATCGTGGCCGCCGCGCCCAACGTTAAGCGCGCCCGCCAGGAGTATCGCGTGGGTGACGATGCCCTGCTGGACGCCCTGCGCGATCGCATTCGCTTTGTGCTTGCCATCTGCGACGAGCTAGGTCGCGAGAAGCTCGTGCTGGGCGCTTGGGGCTGCGACAACAACGGCTTTGACGCCGAGGCTGTGGCCGAGCTCTTCCGCAAGGAGCTCGCGTCGGGCGACTTTAAGGTCAAGCAAGTCTTCTTTGCCGTGCCTTCTACGCGCTGGGATGAGGATTTTGCCAAATTCGAACACGTGCTGGCAAACTTCCCCGAGCGCAACGAGGAGTCCTATGCCCAGGTTGCCGCTCGCGCTGCGGCAGCTCGCGCCGCCGAGCAGGCCCAGGCTGCTACCGAGGATGATGAGGACGAGGACGATTGGCGCAAGTACCTGTAATCGGTACGTGCTGACAGATAGGTCGAGCCGACGGGAGAGGCTGCTCCCGTCGGCTTTTTACTAAAGGAAGGGCTTACGATGAAAAACGTTCTATGCTTTGGCGACAGCAACACCTATGGTTACGATCCGGCGGGCATGCGCGACGGCACCGCGGTGCGCTATGCGCGGGATGTGCGCTGGTGTGGCGTGGCCCAACGTGACTTAGGCGAGGGCTGGCATGTAATTGAAGAAGGCCTCAACGGCCGCACGACGGTACGCGACGACATGTGCCATTTGGACACCAATCTTAACGGCATCCGCGCGCTGCCGATGCTGCTCGAGGCCCATAAGCCGCTGGATGCGATCGTTATTATGCTGGGAACTAACGATTGCAAGACGGTCTTTGGTGTGACGGCCTCCGATATTGCTCGTGGCGCCATGGCGCTGATTCGTGCGGTGCGTGCATTTCCCTGGACCAATGCCGCACCCTGCCCGCGTATTCTGCTGATGGCACCTATCAAGATCAAGCCGCAAATCGCCGATGTATATATGACCGATTTTGATGAGCGTTCCGTCGAGGCCTCGGAGCATTTTGCTGAATACTATGCGCACGTAGCCGAGCAGTTTGGCTGCGACTTTTTGAATGCAGCGGAGTTTGCCGAGCCGGGCGATATCGACTATCTGCATATGATGCCCGAAAGCCATGAGAGCCTGGGTCACGCCGTGGCAGTCAAACTCCAAGAGATGCTCGGAGAGTAGCGCGACCCCAAACCACCGCAAAGGTGTCTGTCCCCTTTGCGGTGGTTTGGGCCGCGAATCTTAATACTGCCACATGTGGTTGACGGGGCCGGAGCCTTTGCCCATGTCAAAGCCGGCGGCGAGAGCGCCTGTTAGGTAGGCCTTGCCGGCGTTGACGGCGTCGGCAAGATCCATGCCCTGGGCCAGCGCGCAGGCGATGGCGGACGAGAGCGTGCATCCGGTGCCGTGCGTGTTGTCGGTCTCGATGCGCTTGTGGCGGAACCACGTGGTGAGTGGATCTCCCAGATGGTTGCCCTCGTCATCGAGTGGCGCGGGTTCGGCCAGTACATCGTTGGCCTCGTTGACAAGATGCCCGCCCTTAACGAGGGATGCGCAACCAAAGCGGCGGGTGAGGAGCATGGCAGCATTTTGCTGCGTGCGCTCGGAGTCGACCTCGTAGTCGAGCAGGGCCATGGCCTCGGGAATATTGGGCGTGATAACCGTCGCTAGCGGGAACAGACGGCGGGTGAGCGCCTCGGCGGCATCTTCGGCAATCAGCCGTGCGCCCGAGGTGGCTACCATGACGGGGTCGACTACCACGTTTGTCGCGTTCCAGGCGCTCAGGCGGTCGGCGATAACATCGATAATCTCGGCAGAGGAAACCATGCCAATCTTGACGGCGTTGGGGCGGATATCGTCAAAAACGGCATCGATCTGCGCCGCGACAATATCCGGGGAGATGTTCTGCACGGCGGTGACGCCCAGGGTGTTCTGTGCGGTGATGGCGGTGATGGCCGTCTCGGCATACAGGCGGTGCGCCGTGATGGTCTTGATGTCGGCCTGAATGCCGGCGCCACCGCTGGAATCGGATCCTGCGATGGATAGAACGGCAGGTACCTTGCTGCGATCCATGTTCGCTCCCTTGTTCGGTCGGAATCAAATGGGTCTATAAGCCAGCATTATAAAGATGCCCGGGCCGACTCTATGCCGAACCCGGGCGGGCGATGCAATCTTTACGCAAATGCAAGCAAATGTTCACACGTCAACAATTGACAGGCACCAGCTCGCCGCCAGAAGCGGCCGCGGCGACAGGGCTAGTCCTCCATGCCGAGGTCGATCGTGGTGCCCTCGAAGATCTTGTTGACGGTGCGGACGGCGCACATCTTGCCACACATGGTGCAAGTGCCCTCGGTGGCGGCGGGGGACTCCTCGTAGCGCTTCTTGCCCGTAACCGGGTCGAGCGCGCACTTCCACATGGCGTCCCAGTCGAGCTTGCGGCGTGCCTGGCCCATCTTGTCGTCCATGTCGCGGGCGTGGGGCACCTTTTTGGCGATGTCGGCGGCGTGTGCGGCGATCTTGGTGGCCATGAGGCCGTCGAGCACATCCTGGGCGTTGGGCAGGCATAGGTGCTCTGCCGGTGTCACGTAGCACAGGAAGTCGGCACCGGAGCTGGCGGAGATGGCGCCGCCGATGGCAGCGGTGATGTGGTCGTAACCAACGCCGATATCGGTCACCAGCGGCCCGAGCACATAGAACGGAGCATTGTGGCACAGGCGCTTCTGCAGTTTCATGTTGGCGGCGATCTCGTCGAGCGCCATGTGACCCGGGCCCTCGACCATGACCTGGACGCCGGCGGCCCAAGCGCGCTTGCACAGCTTGCCCAGCTCGATCATCTCAGCGGTCTCGGTGGCGTCGTTGGAGTCGTAGAGGCAGCCCGGGCGGCAGGAGTCGCCGAGCGAAATCGTCACGTCGTACTCGTGGCAAATCTCGAGCACCTCGTCGTAGAACTCGTAGAACGGATTCTCGTTGCCGGTGACCTCCATCCATCCAAACAGCAGCGAGCCGCCGCGGCTGACGATGTTCATGAGGCGGCCGGTCTCCTTGAAGGTTTTGATGACCGATTTATTGATGCCGCAGTGGATGGTCATAAAGTCCACGCCGTCCTCGGCGTGCGCGCGCACGACCTCGAGCAGGTCGTCCTTGGTAAGCTTGACCAGCGGCTTTTCCATGTAGCCGATGGCGTCGTACATGGGGACGGTGCCCACCATGAGCGGCGTCTCGTCGATGAGCTGCTGGCGGAACTGGCGTGTCTTGCCCGAGTTGGAGAGGTCCATGATGGCGTCGGCGCCAAAGTCCTCGGCGATCTTGACCTTCTTCCATTCCTCGGCGGCATCGGCCTTGTCGCCCGAGATGCCCAAGTTCACGTTGACCTTGGTGGACAGGCCTTCACCGACGCCAAAGGCGCGCATGCCCTTTTTGATGTGCACAATATTGGCGGGAATGGCGATGCGGCCGTCGGCCACGCGCTCGCGGATGTACTCGGGGTCGCGATGCTCGCGCTCGGCGACTTCCTTCATCTGCGGCGTGATCTGCCCGGCACGGGCGAAGTCGATTTGCGTGACGAGCTTGGGCTCGATCTGTGTGCTCATTGGCACGGCTCCCTTCGTTGGCATTACCCATATCAGGTTTGCGGGTCAGGGCGGGCGCGCCCAGTCTCAGCCTGCCGTCTTGTCCTGCAAGCTCCCCGTTTATGTAATGGGCTCAAGTATAGCTCGAATGGGTACGATTGGCCTAACGAGCGTGCCTGTGGGGAGGCGTACATGGAAGACAAGCATCTATATCGAGAGACACAATGGGACATATCGGCCGAGGAGGGCCGTGCGCACCATGGCCTTGTCGCGATTGGCTTTGCGGTGCTTGCCGTGCTGGTGATTGCCTTTTGTATTTGGACGTTTGGCGGTCGCGGCGGCGCTGCCTGGGAGTTCGAGACTGATGATGCCCTGCCGATAATGACGGTGAGGGTCGCGGGCGGCAATACCGTTGCCGCACCGGGCGACTACTGGTATCCGCGCGACGAGTTTGTGCAGCTGCAGTTGAGCGGCGGGTCTATTCCGGGTGAAGAAATCGAACGCGTGACGTTTGATGAGGCACTCAAAACACTCACGGTGAAGCTCAAAGATCAGGGCGATGTGCCTACGACCATGGATATCGCTCTGACGGAGTGGCGTCTGGAACCTCCGTCGGGCACTACGGTATCCGACGTAGAGCACGTTAAGATTACCTACCAAGATGGCTCGACGAGCGAGATTGCAAAGGCCGATGGCTTGGCGGAGTAATGGGGTGTTTGGAAACGGCGGGCCTATTGTGCCTGCGCGTTCATGAAAACCAGGGTGTTTTTGTCTGAAAGCTCGGGGATGTGCCGATAGCCGATGTTGAATGCGGTAAGTTCGCTTGCATCCTCGAGCTTGTTTTCTGCCATCCAGCGCACCATGGAGCCGCGCGCCTTTTTGCTGGCGGTCGAGCGCTGGATGGGCTTGCCGTTGCGGATGCCTTCGCCAAAGAGACATGTGACGACCGTGGCATCGTCCGCGAGGTGGGGCAGAACGGCTTTGGCATACTCTACGCTGGCGAGGTTGACGATCGTAGCGTTGGAGCCTGCCGGAGCGATGGCCCGTGCGAGCTTGTCGCCCCAAAACGCGTAGAGGTCTCGGGCATCGTCGACGGCAAGCTTCGCGCCCATCTCCAGCCGATACGGTTCGACGGCATGAAAGGGACGAACGCACCCGTAGAGGCCGGAGAGGATCCACAAGTGGCTTTGCAGCCAGGCGAGCTGTTCGGCATCCATTACCTCGGGTGCCATGCTCTGGTACTGAATGCCGTGATAGGACATGACGGCAGGGGAGAGGTGACGGGCGATACCGGAATCGGCAAGATCGCCGTTTCCCAAGATGGGCTCGAACTCATGCAAAATGTCGAGACAAGGGGCCAGTAGCTTGTCGCTGACGTTCCATAGCGCCTGCAGGCCGCCGCTGCCTTCATTCCGCTCGATATCTAGCAGTGCGCGGTGGAGGCGAGCCGTCTCGCGCACAAAGGGTGGGATGCCCAGGACTTCAAAAGCATCTTGGGCCACGCGCATCTGCTTGGCGGGCGAAACGATGACCTGGAACATGAACTCTCCTCTGCCAAAAAGAAGTTGCGGTGGAATGCGGTCTGCGCGGGCCGGTTGAAGGCCAGGTTAGTCCGTATTCCACCGCAAGTTATAAAGGGCTGGTTTGGTGCACCTTACGAGGGTTTGCTAGGCGCGCTCGAGGAAGGCTTTGTAGCCGCGATAGGCCTCGTAGATGTCGGCCTTGTTGGCGACCTCCCACAGGGCGTGCATGGACAGGACGGCAACGCCGGAGTCGATGACGTTCATACCGTACTTGGCCATGATGTAGGCGATGGTGCCGCCGCCGCCTGCGTTGACGCGACCGAGCTCGCAGGTCTGGAAGTCCACGCCCGCCTCGTCCATGATGTCGCGGATGAGGGCCACATACTCGGCATCGGCGTCGTTGGAGCCGCCCTTGCCGCGGCTGCCCGTGTACTTGTTAAAGCACAGGCCGCGACCCATAAAGGCCGCGTTCTTGGTCTCGAACTTGCCGGCGTAGCCCGGGTCGAAGCCGGCGGACACGTCAGAGGAAAGCATGCGGCTGCGGGCGAGCGCGCGGCGCAGGGCCAGCGGGCTATCCTCGCCGGCGAGTGCCATGATCTCGGCGACGGTGTTCTCGAAGAAGCGGCTCGTCATGCCGGTGGCACCCACGGAACCGATTTCCTCCTTGTCGACGATGAGCGTGATGCTCGTGCGCTCCACGTTGGCGACGTTGATCTGGGCGAGCATGGACGGATAGGCGCAGACACGGTCGTCGTGGCCATAGCCCAGAATCATGGAGCGGTCGAGGCCCATGTCGCGGGCCGGGCCGGCGGGCACGACCTCGATTTCGGCGGAGAGGAAGTCCTCCTCCTCGACGTCGTACTGCTCCTTGAGGATGTCCAGGAACATCTGCTTGACGGGCTCCTTGGGGGCGTCCTTGTCGTTCTCATCGAACTTGACGGGGCGGCCGCCCACGATCACGTCGAGGATCTCGGCGTCGACGGCATCCTTGGCAGGCTTGGACATCTGCTCGCTCGAGAGGTGGATCAGCAGATCGGAGATGGTAAAGACCGGGTCGTCCGCCTTGTCGCCGATATTGATGTCGACGGTGGTGCCGTCCTTTTTGCAGATGACGCCCACGAGTGCAAGCGGGGAGGCCACCCAGTGGTAGCTCTTGACGCCGCCGTAGTAGTGCGTGTCGAGGTAGGCCATGTCGCCGGCCTCGAAGGCGGGATTCTGCTTAAGGTCCAGGCGCGGCGAGTCCACGTGAGCACCCAGGATGTTAAAGCCCTGCTCGAGCGGGGCGGTGCCCAGGTTGACGAGCATGAGGTCTTTGCCGTGATTGGCGGCGTACACCTTGTCGCCGGCCTTGAGCGTGCGGCCCTCGGCAATCACGGTCTCCAAGTCGACGTAGCCCGCCTCCTCGGCCATCTTGATGCCGGTCTTGACGCACAGGCGCTCGGTCTTATTCTCGCTCAAAAACTGCTTATAGCCGCGGCAAAGCTCCTCGAGTTCCTCGACTTGCTGTGGCGTGTACTTTTTCCATGCGCAGGGACGCTCCATGACGCAGGCTCCTTTCGGATCGATCGTGCTGGTTGATGTACCGTGAGCCATCGTATCACGCGCGGGCCCGCGGCGGCAGGGAAGCCTGATGTGCGGTGGCCGCGGGGCGGGGAGCGTGTAAACTGGTGTGAGCAAACCGTGCCCAGCCCAAAGCGAGGTATTCAATATGTCTGACAAGCGCCGCACCTTTGCCGTTATCGACGGCAACTCGCTCATGCACCGCGCCTTCCACGCCGTGCCGCCCACCATGAATGCGCCGGACGGCCGCCCCACCAACGCGATCTTCGGCTTTCTGAACATGTTTCTCAAGATGATCGATGCCTTTAACCCCGACGGTGTGGTCGTGGCGTTTGACAAGGGCAAACCGCGCGTGCGCATGGAGATGCTGCCGCAGTATAAGGCGCAACGCCCGCCCATGGACCCCGATCTGCATGCGCAGTTTCCGATGATCAAGGAGCTGCTCACCGCGCTCAACGTGCCGATTCTGCAGTCCGAGGGCTGGGAAGGCGACGATATCCTGGGAACCATGGCGCGCCTGGGTGAAGAGGCCGGCTGCGACATACTGCTGGTGACCGGCGACCGCGACATGTATCAACTCGTGACCGAGCACGTCAACGTGGTCTCGACCCGCAAGGGCCTGTCCGACGTGGCGATCATGACGCCCGAGAGCGTGGACGACCTGTATCACGGCATTACGCCGGCGCTCGTGCCCGATTTTTACGGTCTAAAGGGCGATACGTCGGACAACATTCCCGGCGTCCCGGGCATCGGCCCCAAAAAGGCGAGCGCGCTCATCGCACAGTACGGCAGCTTGGACGAGGTCATCGCGCATGCCGACGAGGTCAAGGGCAAGATGGGCGAGAACCTGCGTGCGCACATCGACGATGCGCTGCTGAGCCGCAAGGTCGCAACCATTCGCACCGATGCGCCCGTCGAGCTCGACTTTGACGAAACGTCCTTCCCGGCGTTTTCTGCCGACGAAGTGTCCGCGGCGCTGGGCACACTTGGTATCACCGCCATGCAGAACCGTTTCTTGGCGCTGATCGGCGGCGAGGGCGGGGCTGCTGCTGCCTCCAGTGTGTTTGATATACCTGCTATGGTTCGCGCAGCCGCCGGCGATGCCGACGCGCTTGGTGCCGTTGCGGCTGAGGTCTCCCGCGCGATTGATGCCGGCGAGTGGGTCGCCGCCGTGGTGGACGACGACAAGGAAGAGGGCGCGCTCTTTGGACTGACGCGCACGCTGTGGTTGGCGACGTCCAAGGGCCTGTTCGCGCTCGAGGAGGGCGACAGCTGTGCGGCGGCTGAGGTTGAGGGTTTCAACTTCGTCCACGGCGTGATTGCCGGCGTGCTCGCGCGTCTGTTTATGGAGGGTCGCGTGGCGAGCCCGGATATGAAGGCGCTGTTGCACGAGCTTTCGCCCATCGATTCTTCTGAGCCCGAGCTCATGGATCCGCTTGCTGCCGATTCCACGCGTATCTTCGATACCGTGGTCGCTGCCTATCTGCTGGATTCCGATCGCTCCGAGTTCGATGAGGCATATCTTGCCGATACGTATCTGCAGATGGCGCTGCCTGCGGCGCGTGGTGCAGAGGGTATCGGCGAGGACGCCCCCGCGCCTGCCGCT
>CABQZS010000162.1 GCA_902468695.1 uncultured Collinsella sp. | reverse complement strand
CGCGGCGAGCCTCCTCGTCGGGGTTGACCGGGGTAAAGCCGGGGCGCGTGGACTCGCCGCCCACGTCGATGATGTCGGCGCCGGCGTCGAGCATCGCCAGGCCGTACTCGATGGCGGCATCGGGGTCGAAGTGTTCCCCGCCATCGCTAAACGAATCGGGCGTCACGTTGAGGACGCCCATGATGCGCGGACGGTCAAAGCTGAGCTCGTACTTTCCGCACCGCCATGTCTTGCTGTCGTTCGCCATGAACATCCTCCTAAAATGCCCACGCCGCCGAGCTTGGGGAGCTGGCGGCGGGGTCGCTTTGCACTCAGTCTGTCTATTGTATCCGCGCACACGGGCTAGAACGCAAACGCGGCCGCGATGTCGCAAGAAATCAGCAGGTCGGCATTTGCATCCTGATCGGTGGGAGCAAGGTTGCATATGGCCAGCGTATCGCCGGTAAAGTAACGCGTAAGGCCCGCCGCCGGATACACCACGAGCGAGGTCCCACCCACAATGAGGGCATCGGCCGCGGCGATGGCGGCAACGGCGCCGGTAAGCACACGCTCATCGAGCGGCTCTTCGTAGAGGACCACATCGGGCTTGATGCGACCGCCGCACGCAGGGCACACGGGCACGCCCGCGGCATCCTCGTGCTCGCGCGAGCAAATCCACTCGGCGCTATAGACCGCGCCGCACGACTGGCAAATGTTGCGATGGACCGATCCGTGCAGCTCAAACACTCGCTGTGAGCCGGCCATCTGATGCAGGCCGTCGATATTTTGTGTCACCACGGCATTTAACTTGCCGGCGCGCTCCAGCTCGGCCAGCTTGGTGTGGCAGCGGTTGGGCTTAGCGTTAAGCGCGATCATCTTGGTGCGGTAAAAGTCGAAGAACTCCGCAGGATGCGCCTCGTAAAAGCTATGCGACAGCATGGTCTCGGGCGGATAGGCAAACTGCTGGTGATACAGGCCGTCCACGCTGCGGAAATCGGGGATGCCACTTGCCGTGGAAACACCAGCGCCGCCAAAGAAGACCACGCGCTTGTGGGTGTCAAACAGATCCGCCAGGGCGGCGGAGGCCTGTTTGGAGTCCGTTATCGCCTGCGTCATATATGTCCTCCGTCCGTGTCTCCGGGACGGCGGCGTTCGCACTATCACTCGCGGACTCCGCCCCGCTCTTGTTGCGTTAATCTTAAGCCTGCCAACCCCGTCGAAAGGACACCATGCCTCAGACTTACACCTTTGCCTCGTGGAACGTTAACGGCCTGCGCGCCGTGCTCAAAAAGGACCCGAGCTTTATCCAGATCGCGCAAGAACTCGACGTCGATATCCTGGCGTTGCAAGAGACCAAGCTGCAAGAAGGCCAGGTTGATATTGACCTGCCCGGCTATCGCCAAACCTGGAGCTACGCCGAGCGTAAAGGCTATTCGGGCACTGCGGTCTTTAGCCGCCAGGAACCGCTGCGCGTGCTGCACGCCGACGCGCTGTTACCCTACGCCGGCGAGGGCGAGGCGGCCGAACTCGTCGCCCAAGCCGCGACCGAAGGCCGCGTCTGCGCGCTGGAGTTCGACAAGTTCTGGTTTGTGGATGTCTACACTCCCAACGCGCAAAACGAACTCGCCCGCATCGACGTGCGCATGGCCTGGGACGATGCCTACCGCGACTTTTTGAACGCGCTCGAGCGCGAGACCGGCAAACCCGTCGTAACCTGCGGCGACTTTAACGTGGCGCACGAGGAGATCGACCTTAAGAACCCCAAGTCCAACCGCGGCAACGCAGGCTTTTCGGACGAGGAGCGCGGCAAGTTTACCGAGCTGCTCGACGCCGGCTTTACCGATACCTGGCGCGCGGCAAATCCGGACGTCGAGGGCGTCTACAGCTGGTGGAGCTACCGCTTTAATGCCCGCAAGAACAACGCCGGCTGGCGCATCGACTACTTCCTGGTAAGCGACGCAATCGCCGACAACGTACGCGACACCGGCATCCGTGGCGACATCTTCGGCAGCGACCACTGCCCCGTCACCCTCACGCTAGAGCTCTAGCCCCAAGTAATTCCTGGGGGACAGAGGAAAACAGATCATGTGACCCCTCCCCCCCTATAAGTTGCGGTGGAATAGTTCCTGTTTGGGCAGCAAATAGCCAAAAACGAGAACTATTCCACCGCAAGTTCGTGTGGGAACGCGAAATGCCCTACAGTCCGTATTTCACGACGACACGGTTAATGCGACGGCACCAAGGCTTGTACAAGGCGGCCAAAAACACGCAGGTCGCAAGGCCGTGCGTAATATCGAACGGCACTGCCGTGGCAAGACGCGCCATGGCACCCGCCCACGTGAGCGGTTGAACAAAACCGATAATGTCGTAGGCGTTGACCACAACGCCGTACAGCAAACCCGAAGCAAAGCCGTAGGTCAGCAGCGCCGGCATACGCACGGTGCCATCGGCGTGATCAAAAGCGCCGGCATGCGCCAGCGCACCGCCAACGTATCCCACGAGCCCCCAGGCATACATCTGCCACGGCGTCCACATGCCCTGCCCAAAAAAGAAATTGCTGGTCAGCGCCGCCAACGCACCGACCATAAAGCCGTTACGACGACCGAGTGTCGCCCCGGCGATAATGGCGATGGCACTCACGGGTTTAAAGTCGGGAATGGGTCCAAACAGGATGCGCCCCGCCGCCGCCAGCGCCGCCAGCACCAGCGTGGGCATAATCTGACGCAGGCCTGGACGCGATGCCTCATAGCCCGCAAAGAACAGCGCAAGCACCAACGCCACCACAACCAGCATGGCCAACGCTGTCTGCTCAACACCCGCCAGCAACGCGGCAGCCATCACCGCCGGCACCGCCAACAACAGCGGGATCTCCAGTTTTGCAAGCAAACGCGAGAAACGACAGTCCGTCATCCCATCACGCCCTATAGAACACGTTGTCGGCAAAGAAGTCGGCCGGGGACTCCATGCAGGCAATCTCGCCGTCAAACATCATGGCGACGTCGTCGGCTACCTGCTCGGCAAAGTCCAAATCGTGCGTAGCCATGATGACGGTGCCGCCAGCCTTCGCATGGTCACGCAGGGCGCGGGCGATGGTGCGGCGGCTGAACAGGTCTAGACCCTTGGTGGGCTCATCGAGCAATAGCAGTTCGGGGCCGATTAGCAGCAGTTTTGCCAATGCAAGCAGTTGACGCTGCCCGCCCGAAAGATCGTACGGATGGCGTCCATCCAGACCCGACAACCCCAAGCTCGCCGCACGCTCCCGCGCCAAGTTCTCGTCATATCCGCAGGTTGAGGCCCATTCCATCAGCTCATCGCGAACCGTCTCGGCAACCAGCAATGCTTTGGGATTCTGAGGCAGCAGCGCCGCCGAGGCCGCTCCGCGCACCATGCGGCCGCGCTGCAGCTTGGCGGTCTTCGCCAGCACCGAAAGCATCGTCGACTTACCGCATCCGTTGCCGCCCACGATCGCATGCACCGCACCGGCCGAAAACGACGCATCGAGCCCGCGCAGCACCCAGCCGGACGCTCGATCGTAGCGAAACCAGCCTTCCGACAGGGTGGTAGCCGACCCGCCGTGCATTTTTTGGAGTATTCTGCTTCCATCCGTGCGCGAGAAGGCTTCCAAGCCGTTCTCGAGCGACGTTTGCGCCACAAATTCGGACGATTTGTCCAATTCCAAACTTTTTTTCGCGCTCGATACGTCCCCGGGCGGCTCCAGAGAGCCCAAATTGTCCTCACGCCTGCTGAATACTCCGTTTTTTGCACATCGGATGGCACCCCACCCCAACGTGTCATCGGAAAACAGCGATTCTCGGCATACCAAAGAAGCCATATCCGCCGCCTCGTGCACGCGGCCATCCTCAATCCGGTACGCACACGTCGCGTATTCGAGCATTGGGCGCGGCTGATGCGTCGCCACAACAACCGTGCAGCCCAGCTCGCGATTCACACGAAACAGCGCGTGCAGAAAATTCTTCTCGGCAACGGGATCGAGCTGAGACGTGGGCTCGTCGAGTAGCAGCACACGCGGACGCAGTGCCAGCACAGCCGCCAGCGACAGCAGCTGCTTGCGTCCACCCGAAAGCGTATCGGTATCGCGGTGGAGCCAATCCTCCAACCCAAAGAAATAGCTGGTCTCGGCCACGCGACGGCGCATCTCATCACGCGCTAACCCCAAGTTTTCCAGGCCAAACGCCATCTCGTGCCACACGGTTTCGCACACGATCTGGTTCTCGGGATCCTGGAACACATAGCCCACGCGCTCCGCCGATGCCCGCACGTCCATGTCGGCAACGTTCTCGCCCAGCACGCGCGCATCGCCAGTGCGCTCGCCCGCCGGAGCGATCTCGGGCTTGAGCAGCGACAGCAGCGTCGACTTACCCGATCCGGTACCGCCAACAAGCAGCGCAAATGCACCTTGGGGAACAGACCAGTCGAGCCCCTCGAGCACCGCAGCATCAGCATCGGGGTAGGCAAAGCTCAGGCTCCGCACCTCAATCGCCGGCATATCCGGGCCGCACGCCGCGCCCGCCGCCGAGCTCCTATCCAACCGAGCCATCAGCCAAACCTCTTCTCATCACTCGCGTGCAACGCGCAAGGCAACACCATCCAGGCAGCGTACACAACATAGCCCGGCCACGGCGCCGGCACCAAGAGCTGAGGATAAAACGAATACTGCGTCGTCGCGGTCCACGCCACTGTCACCGTGACCACGCCAAACAGTGCAAGCCCAACCAGCGCGGCAACATCGCCGCGCCCCAGTCGATACCGCGCATACGTCGTACGACGCGTCGCGGCACCCCACCCGCGCGAGCGCATCGCGTCCGCGCGCTCCAGCGAATCTTCCATGCCCCAGCCCATCAGCACGCTCGACGCCCGCAGGCGCGATCGCACGGGATCGGTGGGCGCACGCCCCGGCACATCAATCGCATCCTGCACCGCCAGCACCGTACGACCTCGGCGTAAAAACTGCGGGATAAGCCGCATGCACATCGAGATCATGAGCGCAATCACCGGCGCGGCGTTGCCCAACAGCGCGAGCACCTTGTCGTATTCG
>CABQZS010000161.1 GCA_902468695.1 uncultured Collinsella sp. | reverse complement strand
GCCAGGGCGGCAGCGACCGCGAGGACGGCGGCGGCCCCGGAAACTCGTTTCATGGAGCGTTTCATGGAAAATCCCCCTAATCTAGCAACGGTTTAGAGTCTACTAGATTGGGGGGGACGGGGGCCAAAGCCCGCACAGTTAGCGTCGGCGTGACGTCCTTCGTCTACAGCACGGTTAAATGCATCGAACAAATGGGCTGCTTCCTCGGGACGCGAGGAAGCATCTAAAACAGTGTTGAGAATGTCTCCCGCATCACGTCCGTGTGTCTCCGTCGCAGGAACCGACGTGGTCTCGCCATCAAGAATGCAAATATTGTCACGAGGCACTGAAGCCACGACAACCGGCGAATGCGTGGTCACGACAAACTGCACGTTGGGGAAGATGCGAACGAGGTCCTCCAGAATTCGTGCCTGTCAACGAGGGTGCAAATGAAGGTCGATCTCGTCAATCATTACCACGCCCGGCGTCTTGAGCACACGATCCCCTAGTGCGGGGTTCAACATCGCCATGCGATATGCGATGTCCGCAAAAAGGCTCGACGTGCCACGATATCCGTCGCTCATAGAGTGAATCCTATCGCGATGGTAACTACCATCGGCAGTGCTTATATGTAAACACCAGCTGGCCGAGTTCGGCATCAAAATCGACCATCGCGTCCACGGTAGAAGCAGCGGCATCAAAACATGAGGCCGGTGCCTTTTTAACCGCAGAGAACAGTGCGCTGTCACGCCTATTCTGCTACTCCCAAATGGATTGAGATTTAAACCATGCATTCATACGTGCATCGTTCGAAGATGCCTGTAGGGCACCTTCGAACCCACGCGTCCTGTTGGGCAACGATTGGTCTTTAGGTTCAGTCCGCGTCCACAATCGATCGGTCCCATAACGAGCAAGAATGGGAAGGACAACCGTCTCGCCACTGCCGACATTTTTATTGCAGCCGATCGCTGACATCCATTACAGGCGCAGCGTCAGCAATAGTCGTGCAGCCCTTGGCAGTATTAGGCGAACGCAACTAAAACCGTTGCAAATGCAATTAGGTATAATTCTTCCAAATCGCCTAGAGAAAGTGTTTGAATGCTGACCGTAATCGTGCCTACTTACAATGCCGAGCCGTATCTTTCTCAGGCTATAGGCAGCCTATTAAACGAAAACAAAATCGAACTGGAAATCCTCGCCATCAACGACGGATCCACCGACAACTCGCTCGCCATTATGCAAGATTTCGCTGCGCGCGACTCACGCGTTCGAGTGATCGATAAGGCAAACCAGGGTTACGGCGCAACCTGCAATCTGGGCATTCGCGAGGCAATGGGCGACTGGATTGCCATCCTCGAGCCCGATGACTGGATCGAGCCCGGAATGTACTCCGACATGTTTGCCTTTGCCAAGCGCGAATTTGGCGGTCCGAACAAGCTCGATATTATTGAGACCCCGTATTGGATCATTCGTAACCCCGATACCCCCCAAGAGGTCAAACTACATTGCGCATATCGTGGTCGCATCAAACCGTCTCGGCAACCGTTCACCATTCACGACGCTCCACACCTGCTGGCCCATCATCCGTCCATTTGGTCGGCAATCTATCGTCGCGACTTCCTAATGCAAAACAATATCTGGTTTAAGGAAATCCCCGGTGCGGGCTGGGCCGACAATCCATTCCTTGTCGAAACGCTCTGTCAGGCAAAGGCGATCGCTTACTGGCCCAAGCCGTATTACTGCTACCGCGAGGAAACACCCGAAAAGGCAGCTGCTCTGGCAAAGCGTGACCCCTTGATGCCGTTTAATCGCTGGAACGACATGGTCGATATTCTTGAGCGGCTCAACGTCACCGACCCCGCCGTTTGGACACCCCAAATCACACGTGGCTTCACCTATATGGGCATCATGATTGAGCACACCGGAATTGATGGCCACCCCGAAATCGAGCGGGCGATCCACAGGATGTTCGAACGCATGCCGCAAGAGCTGGTATTTGCCAATCCTCGCATTACCCCTGCGGCCAAAAAGCTCTATGCCGAGTATATGGGCATCGCCAACCCTAAAATCAGCTACCGCGCATACGCCAAGGACCTCGTGGGCGAGGGCCTGTATAACGTATGGAACAAGGGGCCCAAGCAAACTCTAAAAATGATCACATCGCACTTTGGTTCATACAACGCACGCGCTGGAAAATAGTCTGATGGGCAGCAAAACAAGCAGAAACACCTCCATCGAAGCGCTGCGCTTGGTAGCGGTCGCTGGCATCGCGGTATTCCACACGTTTCAGTGGACCTTCCAGGCCGTCTGCATCAGCGTGCCGGAATATGCACCGCTCGCCGCCTTCCCCTATTCGGGACTGCTGGGGTTCATTAACTTGCTTGGCTGCTGGGCCAACGAGGTCTTCTTTATGATCTCGGGCTATTTTCTCATCGCTTCGGCCGCGCGTGCTTGGGACGGTGGAGCAACGTGGAAGTCGCAAATGCAACGGACGGCGCAGCGCCTTGGCAAGGTCATTATGCCCACTGCGTTTTATTGCCTCGTGGCGCTCGCGTGGTCCACGGTCGTCTCACCCATTCCCGATGTTACCCTCAATACGCACTACTGGTACACGCTAGGCCTTGAGTTTATCTGGGTCTATGCCGCCACGGTCTTCATGGCGCCGCTGTTTGGGCTGGCCAAGAGCCGACTCTCTAAGAAGAGCTACACGGCGACGGTCATCGCCGTTGGCATCCTCGTATTCGTTGTTAACGGGTATTTGGCCGCCATGAGTGCGACAAGCGCCGGCGAGTTTTCTTGGCTGCAGAAGCTCATGAGCGCCGTCACGTACGTTATCGCGTTTTTGATCGGCGGACTGCTCCGCGACGTAACCGACGCCATGGATTCGGACAGGGCGGCCGCCTTGGGCATGCGCTCGCTCGTAACGGTTTTAGTGCTCACCATCATCCTGGAAGGAGCACTCTCCTTCACTGACAACCTCACGGCGATGACAATCCTTTCCTACAAATCGACCTCGCTGATCTCGTTTGCCCTCGCTGCCGCCTCCCTGCTCTTTGCGGCTACCCGACGCAGTGCCTCAGGCAATTCGCGGACTGCAGGTGCCATCGTCACCTTATCGACCGCCACGCTCGGTTTCTATGTGATGCAGTCGCTCACCAATAGCCTGTGGCGTCCCGTCTTCAATACGTTGCTCGCAAACATACTGGTCAGCCAAAACAGCCCGGCAGCTATATGTATTATCACGGGCACCGTCATTAGCATCATCTTTGCCTTAGCGCTCCTCAACATCGATGCAGTTAGAAGCCTTATCGCTCGCCAGCTCAAGCGGCAATAGACACGCTGCCGTCAGACGCTAAAGCCGCTACACCCGTGGCAGGTTCCTGCGTTTTATTCAAAGCTTGCCGCCAAGGTGCGCCGAGCCTTTACAATAAGACAGTCCCAAGGACGTATTCGATAGCTTCCGCGCTGCGTTCGCCCGCCGCGCGTGAAAGGATATATTGCCCCATGTCTTCAACCCTTCCCACCCCCATCGATAAGCTCGCCATCGTCGTCGTTACGTACAAGCGCCAGGAACTCCTGGCCAACTTGTTCGACTCTATGACCGAGCTCACGGCCGCGCCCTGGCGCATCGTGATTGTCGATAACGAGAATTCGCGCGAGACCGAGGCCATGTGCACCGCATTCAACGAGCGCCTGGCCAACCTGTGGGGCATCGACACCGAGCAGCCTGACGCGCAGGGCGGCACCGACCGTGTCATCTACGCCCCGCAGCTCGAAAACGGCGGCGGTGCGGGCGGCTTCTCCGCCGGCACTAAATGCGCCTACGACCTGGACGCTCAATGGTTCTGGGTGATGGACGACGACGTGCTCGTCATACCCGAAGGCATCGAGCGTCTTGCCAAGTGGACCGACCGCTACGATGTCATCCAGGGTTCGCGCCTGGACTTTGACGGCGGCGCCTTCTTTTGGCAATACCAACTCATCCTTTCGCTCGGCATTCCCAACCCAGTCGCCAAGTGGGACTTGGGTCCAGAGGGTTATCGCGCCATGAACCAGCTGTGCTTTGAGGGCGGCATGTTCTCGCGCCGCGTGGTCGACAAGATCGGCCTGCCCGATGCGCGCTTCTTTATCTACGGCGACGATGCCTGCTACGGCTACGTGGCCAGCCAACACTTCCCCGCCGCCGTTGTTGCCGACGTGGTGCTCAAGCGCGCCCGCGCCGTCTCTAACTGGGACATCGCCGGCAAACGCCAGCTCAACTCCACGAGCGACACCAACCGCTACTACATCATGCGCAACCGAGGCTTCCTCGCTCGCTATATGCAGATCTACGGTGACTACCACCCCATGCTGTTCCGCCTGGGCAATGCCGCGACCTTCTGCAAGGAATTCATTCGCCTGGCTGCGGTCGATAAGTGCTTTAAGACCGGCATTCCGGCACTGCGCCGCGGCATGAAGGACGCCCGCAAGATCGTCAAGGACCCCAACTGGAAGCCCATGCCGCCCATGAAGGACACCGAGTAACGGAGCCGAAAACACCTCGGCGCTTAAAGCCGCTGGCACACCGTAGCCACATGCCGTCCATCAAACCCGAACCCCCAGCGCACGCGGCCAACGCCGGGTCGCGGCACACGGATTTCGTCGATGCCGTCGCGCTCTATGTCGAGCAGCGCCTGCACGGCCAGCAATTCCAGGCCCAGCGCATCCACACCGGGGTCATACATCATGTTGGTCGTTATCAGCGGACGTTCATCGAGCATACCGATCGTATCGGCTATGTCGAACACGGCGCCCGTAGGAAAAACCTGGATGTCCCAGCGATCCGCGCCACACTTTCGCCTCGAAGCAAGATTGGCATAGCCCGGCAATCCAAAGCAGAGTCCTTGCAAGAGTAGGTGATATGGCAGCGGCGTATCTGGGTCGGTCTCGCCGATTCCCGCATCTCCCAAGATGCGGCTTAGCGCCCGCCTCACGGTATCCTCGTTCCCATGGCACAGCCCGTCGCGAAACACATCGACGTCTCGAATGTCTTCTGCAGCGCACTCAAACCACTCAATAATCACTAGACGCAAGGCCTGGCGAAGCTCGTTATTGGGCAATCGCAAAGCACGGAGGCGATCGCCATGCTCTGGCTCCTCAGTCATATCCGTCGTGAGAAAACCGGACAGATACAGCGCTGTCCACATGCCATCGTCAGGCGAGACATCTGGCTCTGCAGTGCCCAAACAAAGCGGGACCTCAGCGCACCCATGGGCCTCGAGCAAATCAAACAAGACCGAAAGGCGGTCGAGATTCCACCCGGCAACTACCCTACTCAGGCAATCGGCATATTCATACAGATCGGCGCGCACAGGCGCCGTGCAGCCTCGGTCCAGAAAACCGATCACACGCGCTGGACTCGAGCAATAGGCCCTACCAAACCGATATCCCTCGAGCCATTCACGCGCATCATCCAGGTATTCCTCGCGCCCAGCATGATTCAGCAGAGCCTCGACCTCGGCATCCGAAAAACCGAAACATCGGTCACACCACGCCGACAGCGGCGTCGTCAGACAATACGAGCAGCCGCGCGAAGAAAGCGCCACTTCGGCAGGACTGGGACGCTCCCCCATCAGACACGTCAGCCGCAACGAATCACGCGCAGTGGCAATGGCGTCGAACAGCACACGGTCAAGTAGTTCTGCCGGATCGGCGTCGGAAGCGTCCCTCGCGCTCGCACGGCGAGACCACGCCGCATCGTACCCATCAACGAGCAATACAACCTGCTCATCGCAGGCCATCTCCAGCAGCTCAATGAGCACACCGAGCACCGAGGCGACCTCGTCCTCGCTCGCCGCGCCACGCGCAACACGTTCGATGTGACGCACCTTGTCTCGAGCTAAATCCGGAGCCTCCAAAAGCGCCAGCAGGCGGGCGCACTCGTCCGAAAGAGCATCGCGCACGACGTCGGCAATAGCGGCGCCACGCCTCGCAGCGCCAGAAAAATCCAGCGATATCACCGGATAGCAAGCGTACTCATCCCGATAGCGCCCGCCGTTCGCATCCCAAATCTGAGCATCGGCAAACAAACGCTGACCAGAGCGACCGACCGCTGGACGCTCCAGAAAAGCCCTGAGCATCGACAAGTTCATGCTCTTGCCAAAACCCTCGGGTCGACAGCACACCACAACGGACGCGTCGCAGTCCAACACATCGGCAATAAACATGGTCTTGTCAACCAGCATGCAGCAACCAAGGGCCTCCGCATAGTCGTGCATGCCAATGGGCAAAACCGCATCGTCGGCACAGCCGATCAAGCGCACGCCAAAGCCAGCAGCACAATCAACATTTGCCTGTTCAGACACCAAAACGTTCCCCCTAAATCGCTGCACGATGCCAATTGTAATGACCGCCTCGCGCGTACCGACGACGCCGCGCGAACATATCGGGCAACGGTAGCAACAAGAGGTGTGAGGGGGCATAACTAATCGTTGCACAACAAAACGGGGCCCGATGCATTCGCACCGGACCCCGTCCCAACTCTTTAGTTATCTAGCAACCAAGAGGCTACTCCTCCGAGCCGTCCTCCCCAGAAGCCTTCTTCTGCTGATCGAGCTTATGCTTACCACTTACGATAGACGTAGCGCCCAGCGTGGCCAAGCTTGCACTGGCAAGGCTCGCCATCACAATCAGATCGCCCGTCTTGGGCATGTTGCCACCCGAGGACTTGGTAGTTGTAGTCGTCGTGGTCGTGGTGGTCACCGTTTTGGAGTCATTTTGCTCCTGGACCTGGTTGTCAGCACCGCTCTTGTCGTCGTCTTCGGACTGTTTCTTTTCGCCCTCGGTCTTGCTCTCGTCCTTCTTCTGACCGGACTTGTCGCCCTTCTCATCAGAGCTAGAACCCTTATCGGATTCGATCTTCTCGGAAGCCTTATCCTTGGAGTCGCCCTTTACGGCTTCGGTCTTTTCCGTGGAAGCCTGATCAGAGTTGTCCTTGTTCTGAGTCGAGCCATTATTGACGCCAGCCATCAGCGAAGAGCCCAGCGTAGAACCAAGCTGCACGGAGAAAGAAGGCTTCTTGTCCGGCGAAGCAACGGGAGCGTCCGGCGCCTTATTCGAGTCGTCCTTGGAAGCATCGGAATCAGGGGCTGCGTCAGAGCCGGAGCCGTTGTTAGAGCCGGTGTCAACGGACGAATCGCTCGAGCCGGTAGATGAGTTAGAGGTGTCAGCGCCAGCCGAACCAGAAGCGTCGCTGTCCGTATTGCTGGCAGAGCTTGAAGGCGAATCGCCCGCAGCAGAGCCGTTCAAATTGGAGCCGTTCGGGGTAGAGCCGTCGTTGGTAGTGCCACCAGCAGAGCCATTACCGTCAGCATCGGTCGAGGGCGCATCCATCCTGTCATCGTTGGCATCGTCACTCGAGTCGTCATTCGAATCAGGTGTCGGCGAGGGCGCCGGCGTAGGCTCGGGCTGCACGGGCGTCGCAGCGGCTGCCTCGTCCTCGGCGATATAAGCCAAGCAGTCCTTCAGCTCATTCTTATAACGATTCTTCCAGCCCTCATGATACTGGGGCTGACTCGAAAACTTAGTGGCGACATTGTTGACCACACTATTGGAAAGCGCCGTCACAAACTCGCGGTCGGACATATCGTTGGAAAGATTCGCCCAGCGGAAAAAGTCCCTGCAGCCACCGGTGCCGCACATGTTGGTAATGCTCCACACCATGCCCTTGACGCAATCGGCGCGGCCTGAAATATCAATACCCAGGCCGCTCTTGAGCCACGCCTCGGTCACCGCATAGTACGCGTTGTACGCATAGGCATCTTGAAGTGCTGAGAACTCAACAGGATCGGTGTTATACGCACCTTGGAAGGCATCCTGAGCGATATGGCCCAACTCGGTGAGCTGGCCGTTCTCGTACATGGCATTGCTCGTGTTGGAAATCTCGCTGCCGCGATCAATCGCATCCTTGAGCATGCTGTATTTTTCGGGGCTGTAGTTGTAGACCTGCTTCATAAACGGAATGAGCGACCAACGACGGTCGAACTGGTAATAGCCCAGCGCGTTGTAGCCGTCACCATACGAAAAGCCCTGGTTATAGTTGCCATGGCTCTCGTACTTGGTAAAGTACTTCATCTCAGGAGTCACGTTGACAAACGAAACGCCCTGGACCGACCTCAGCACGCCCGAGAAGGACTGCTGGGTGTAGAGACCCTTATCGATATCGGTGGCATCCGAGGCAACGCCCGGCGTGGGCTCCTCGGCAGCAGCGGGTGCCGGCGCGGAAACGGCGCCAAACGAAAGCGCCAGCGTCAGGCCCGCGACAATAGCAGAATGCTTGGGCTGCATAAGATCCTCCCTGCATTGGTGTAGTTAAAGTTCAGTTTGCAAAGATAAAAATAAGTATTGCAGCTCGCCCGTTGTTACACAACAACCCCTCGGTAAACGGCAACAACCCTCCGCGAATTCTTAAGGAATTACGAAATCTTAAGAAATTAAACAAACTGGTCGTCGGGCGCCAACAGAAGCTCGCCGTAACGCTCCATCAACCCGTCCCTCAACTGGCAGAAAGCAGGGATATAGACGTTCAAGATGCGCTGAATCAAATCTTGAGCGAGCTTGTTGTCATAGATATGGACGTTCGTATTGCGATCTCTGAGCATATCTAGCCAGGCCGCCTCATCAATAAAGTCGTAGAATCGGTAGGACTCCTTCAAGATGGCACGAGGAGACCCCGACGCGGCAAGCGTGGCGCCCTCATACTCGAGCAGACGCTTAAGGAGCTTCCAGCTCAGTTCAAATTGAAGATTGAACTTATTAATCAATCCACTCTGAACAAAATCATTGTTGAGATCCTGATTGGGCGCATCCTCAAGATTCACCAAGGCGCTGGCAAAGTTCTCATATTTTTTCATACAGAATCACACCATCCCTGGCAATTTCATCGAGCAATTGCTGCGATAAGGACTCGTCGAGATTGACGACATCTACATCCAAAAGAGTATCAAGACGCTCCTCGATCAAATATGAGAAACGGCCGAAATCCCGGCAACCTGCTACGGCGATGTCAATATCGCTCTTAGGCAAATTGTCACCTCGAGCGCGGGAACCAAACAGCACAACCTTCTCGGCGTCACATTCCCGAGCAAAAACTTCGATTTGCTTGTACACCTTGTCGAGAGATGCCATTTGCACCCCTACAGCTTAATATCGAAGTTGATTTCGGGGACGGCGGCCAAGTCAGCCAGCGTTACACCGTCGACATAGTTCTCGATGACCTCGTCCAGGCCGCGCCAGAACTTGACGGTGGAACACAGGTCGCTGCGGGCGCAGCTGTTGTCGATGCCATCGCACGCCACCGGAGCCGTGCTGCCCTCAACGGCACGCAGGATGTCGCCGGCGCGCACCTCGGCCGGGTCCTTGGCCATCATGTAGCCGCCGCCCTTGCCGCGCACGCTCTTAAGCAGGCCCGCCTTCATAAGCGGACGAACCAGCTGCTCCAGATACTTTTGCGAGATATGCTCGCGGTCGGCAACCTCGCGCAAGGCAATCTTGCCCTCGGCGTCGCCCAGCGCCGCGATATAGATCATTAACCGGAGGGCATAGCGGCCCTTGGAAGAAATGAGCATACCTACCCTCCCGTTGTTCCTGGGACAAAATACCAGGCCTGTTTGTCCCAAATCTTATGCGCGCGGGGCAAACAATCCTGATTATTATGTCACGCATCTAAAAAGTCGAGTGAATTAGTCGGGTTTTCCCTTGACTAACGCCGAACCCATAGTAACTTTATTCCGAGAAGATTCCTAGGGTTTAGTACACCTATGAGTACACCATATACAGAGAGGGACAGCATGAGCGCAAATCCGCTGCTTTCCATCGAGGGTCTGACCGCCTCCGTGGACGAGAAGACCATCCTCCACAATGTCAACCTCAACGTCGCCGCCGGCGAGACCCACGTGCTGATGGGCCCCAACGGCGCCGGCAAGTCCACCCTCGGCCACCTGGTCATGGGCGACCCCGTCTACACGGTCAACGACGGCCGTATCGTCTTTGACGGCCAGGACATCACCGAGCTCACCACCGACAAGCGCTCGCGCGCCGGCCTGTTCCTGAGCTTCCAGGCCCCGGTCGAGATCCCGGGCGTGCCGCTGTCGAGCTTCCTGCGCGCCAGCATCGCCGGCCGTCCCGGCCTGGAGATGAAGGGCAAGGAGTTCCGCCGTCGCGTCAAGGAGCTCGCGGCCGAGCTCAACATGGATACCGCCTACCTCAACCGTGAGCTGGGCGTGGGCTTCTCGGGCGGCGAGAAGAAGAAGGTCGAGATGCTCCAGCTTCTGCTGCTGCAGCCCAAGCTCGCCATCCTGGACGAAACCGACTCAGGCCTGGACGTCGACGCCCTGTCAACCGTCAGCCACGGCATGGACGCCTACCGCAAGAGTTGCGACGGCTCCATGCTCATCATCACGCACAACACGCGCATCCTGGAGCACCTGGATGTCGACCGCGTCCACGTTATGGTCAAGGGCCACATCGTGCGCGAGGACGACGCCTCGCTCATCCCCTGGATCGACAAGAACGGCTTTGAGACCTTCGAGCGCGAGGCCGCCGAGCAGCGCACCCAGGCCGAGGCCGCCGCTGCCGAGCAGCAGGCGTAAAGGGGCGACGCAATGACCAAGAACCGCACCGAGGTCGCGGACATCGACCGCAGCCTCTACGACTTCACCTATGGCGAGGAGGGATTCGAGCGCCTCGACGCCGGCATCACGCCCGACATCGTGCGAGAGATCAGCGCCAAGAAGGACGAGCCGCAGTGGATGCTCGACCTGCGCCTCAAGTCCCTCGAGATCTTCAACCGCTTCCCGGATCCGACGTGGGGCCCCTCCATCGAGGGCCTGGACATGGACAACATCGTCACCTACGTCAAGCCCAACACCGACCAAAAGCACGACTGGGAGTCGGTGCCCGACGACATCAAGAACACCTTTGAGCGCCTAGGTATCCCCGAGGCCGAGCGCAGCTACCTGGCGGGCGTCGGCGCGCAGTACGACTCCGAGCTCGTCTACCACAACATGCAGGACACCGCGTCCAAGATGGGCATCGTCTACTCCGGCATCGAGGAGGCCCTGCACGACCCGCAGTGGGAGCCGCTCATCCACGAGAAGTTCATGACGCTCATCCCGCCCACCGACCACAAGTTTGCGGCCCTGCACGGTGCTGTGTGGTCGGGTGGATCGTTTGTCTACGTGCCCAAGGGCACCAAGCTCGACTTCCCGCTGCAGAGCTACTTCCGCCTCAACGCCAAGGGTGCCGGCCAGTTTGAACACACGCTCATCATCGTCGAGGACGATGCCGACCTGCACTTCATTGAGGGTTGCTCCGCGCCCAAGTACAACGTGGCCAACCTCCACGCCGGCGCCGTCGAGCTCTTTGTGGGCAAGCGTGCGCACCTGCGCTACTCGACCATCGAGAACTGGTCCAAGAACATGTACAACCTCAACACCAAGCGTGCGCGCGTGGACGAGGACGGCGACATCGAGTGGATCAGCGGCTCCTTCGGCAGCCACGTGGGCTACCTCTACCCCATGAGCGTGCTCAACGGCCGCCGCGCCCGCTCGAGCTTTACCGGCATCACCTTTGCCGGCGCCGGTCAAAACCTCGACACCGGCTGCAAGGTCGTGCTCAACGCGCCCGAGACGTCCGCAACGGTCGAGACCAAGGGCATCTCCAAGAGCGGCGGCATCCAGACGTTCCGCAGCTCTATCGTGGCGACACCCAAGGCTGAGGGCTCCAAGGCAACCGTGAGCTGCCAGTCGCTGATGCTCGACGACCAAAGCCGCTCCGACACTATTCCGGCCATGGACATCCGCGCCAAGAACGTCGACATCGGCCACGAGGCCACCATCGGCCGCATCGGCGACGATAAGGTGTTCTACCTGATGAGCCGCGGTATCTCGGAGGAAGAAGCCCGTACCATGATCGTCAACGGCTTTGCCAACCCGGTCTCCAAGGAGCTGCCGCTGGAGTACGCCGTCGAGATGAACAACCTGATCAAGCTCGAGATGGAAGGAGCGATCGGATAATGAATCAGACCACGAACACCGCTGCTACCACCCTTGAGCAGGTCAATGCGATGCCGGCTGCCACATGGGGCTGGCTGAAGATGAACCAGACCAAGCTCGAGCTCTCTGACGAGCTTGCCGCCGCT
>CABQZS010000160.1 GCA_902468695.1 uncultured Collinsella sp. | reverse complement strand
GGCGGCGTCCATGCGGCGGCTCGCGGCACTCGGCTGCGACAGATAGCGCTCGTCCAAAAAGGCCAGCGCGCGGTCCACGTTCAGGTCGCCGTAGAGCGTGATGTAGGAGTTGGAAGGATTGTAGTGGCGCGCGTGCGTATCCAGGAACTGCTCGTAGGTGAGTTCGGGAATCGCGCGCGGATCGCCACCGCTCTCGTGCGCATAGGCGGTGTCGGGATAGAGCGCGGCGTTGACGGCATCGTCCAGCACACTCATGGGGTCGGACAGCGCGCCCTTCATCTCGTTGAACACCACGCCGTTATAGCGCAGCGTGCCCTCGCGCAGGCTCGCGGAGCTGCTGTCGACCTCGGCGTCCTCCGGCAGGTCCAGCTCGTAGTGCCAGCCCTCCTGCTCAAAAATGGTGGGCTTGGTATAGATGGCCGGGTTGAACACCGCGTCCAGATACACGTCCATCAGGTTGTACAGATCCTGCTCGTTGGTGGTGGCAACGGGGTAGATGGTCTTGTCGGGGTAGGTCATGGCGTTGAGGAACGTCTGCATGGAGCTCTTGATCAGGTCCACGAACGGCTCCTTGACGGGAAACTTGGCCGATCCGCACAGCACCGAGTGCTCAAGAATATGGAACACACCGGTGGAATCGGCCGGCGGCGTCTTAAAGCCAATGGCAAAGGCCTTGTTCTCGTCGTCGCACGCCAGGTACAGCAGGCGAGCGCCCGAGGTAGTGTGTCGCAGCACGTAAGCGTCCGAGTCGAGCTCGGGCACGGTCTCACAGCGCTCGACGGCAAAGCCATGGCAGGTAGTGCCGGGCACCAGCAGCGCGGCGGCAGCGGCGCGCGGGTCGGTTGAGGTGGTGGGCATATGCAGTCTCCTTTGACGCCCCAACAGGGGCGAATCGAGTCGAATCCTCGAGAGTATACCCATATGGGGCCGCGACCCTGCGGCGAACTGGAGACGATGCCAGCGGATTGGGCGAAGGGCTCACGTGACCGCCGCGCGAGCGTGGAAATTTGGACACTCGCCAAACGAGAGTGGATATTCGGACGGACGAGCGAGGATTTCCGGATACCTATCGAACGAGAGTGGATATTTGGACGGAATTTGCCGCAAAAGCCCCAAAAACCGTCCAAATATCCACTCTCGATATCCGACCGTCCGAAAATCCTCGCTCGTCCATCACTCGCGTATCTCTCGTCTCTCATTCGTCTCTAATATGAGAGATGACAGGAAGATGAGAGAAAAATATGAGAGATAACTGAGCAGCAAAGAGACAGGCAATCGGTATTGTCTCAATACCGATTGTTCTACCAGCAAAAATATGTATAAATGAAGCAAATGGTAGACATTCCATCTCTATCTATCTCTTATCTCTAAGCCGAGAGATAGAGAGATAGATGAGAGATAATTACGAGAGATAACTGAGAGACGAGGGAAATCTATCCGCGGCATTCTCCGCAGGACTGAGCGAGTGGAGCTTCAGGGCGTCATCGTTCTCGTCATTACGATTGAGGAGCTCGATCCGTCGAGCAAGCCCTGCTATGTCATAGAGCGGGGCGCCCAGGGCGGCAGCTACAAGCGCATCGATGACAAAGATGTGCCGCTTTCATCGACCGAGGTGCTCGCATTGGCGTCATACGGTCGAGCGACTCCGAGCGATCGCGACGCGGTGGCGGGTGCGGGCGCGGACGATCTCGACGAGACGCTGGTCGACCGTACGATAGATCGGGCTTTCTCGTTGACGCCCCGGGCAATGCGCGGCGCGCCGGACAAACAAACGAAGCTGGAGCGCCTAAATATCCTTGATTCCCAGGGCAATGTCACCAAGGCTGGACTCCTAGTTGTGGGCACCTACCCTCAGCAGTTCTATCCCAAGCTCTTCATTGACGTGGCTGTCCATGCGGGAACTCAGAAGGGCATGGCGGGGTCGCTGAGGTTCATGGACCGCACAATCTGTGAGGGAACGTTGGGCGAGATGATCTCGGATGCCGTCGCAGCCGTCGCCAAGAATTTGCGGCGAACCTCGACCGTCCAAGGCGTCTCGCGTGTCGACTCGCTTGAGATTCCCGAGGAGGTTCTGCGCGAGGCAATCGCCAACGCCGTAATCCATCGAGAATACGGGGATCGGTTCTGTGGACAATCGATTGCTGTCGACGTCTTTGACGATCGTGTCGAGGTGACGAATCCTGGCGGCCTTTACGGGGGAAAGACTCGCGAGAACTTGTTTGACGGCAGCTCCCGATGCCGTAACGCGACGCTCGTGAAACTCATGTCGATTGTCCCGCTGCCGGATGGCGCAGGTTCGCCGGCTGAGGGCAATGGCTCGGGCATCCCGATGATGATCGATGCCATGCGCGCGCATGGTCTGGCCGAGCCCCTGTTCTGCCCTGGGTTCGATCGGTTCAAGGTCGTACTTTACCGTTCAAAGATCGAGCCGGTCGATCATGGCGGGGGCTTAATTGTGACGGCACTCAAACACTACGGCGAGCTGGGGACGCGTGAGCTGGCAGAACGCACGGGGCTTACAATTTCCCAGGTTAGGTCGCGCGTCAACGCGCTCATTGCTCAAGGCGAGCTTGAGCCCACGGCGCCGGCGACGAGCCGCAACCGCAAGTATCGACTGTCAGAGCGCGTGGAATAAATGCGTTAGTGGACGAGGCGACCCAATAATCGACCCTCAACTGGCGCCCACTAAGGTAAAGCGGTTGTTGCCCAGTCGACGGTGATGCTGAAGACTCGGCTTACGCCGGCATGGCCCCGAACCCGTCCATCAAGAACAGCCTAAGAACCAGCTTGATGACATTTCCCGGTTTGACTTCAGCCGTGCCAAAGACGTGGCGCTCGGCGAGCTCGCTGCAGTATGCATAGATGTCGCGGATAAGGTCCGCGCCCGAAAGCGTAAACATGTAGCCTGCGTCCGAAAGCGCATTGGGCGCGGCGGGCAACTTGGCCATGTGGCAGAACGTTTGCAGGTCGGGCGCCATAGCGTCCTGGTAGCCAAGATGGCTGCCATCTTCTTGTGCGACGAGTTCCAGCTGGCGTACTCGATTCAGCGCCGCTGCCAGCACAAAGCTCGGTGTGGGAGCATTGACGTCCTCCGTGCTCGCCACGAGTCTGCCTGCTGCCTGCGTGACAAGCCAAGCGACCTCGCGCTGGCAACGCACGGCCTTGCGTGTAACCGGCTTGATGGACGAAGAAGAAACGCTCCCCTTAGGCGGATTCGAAGCAGCCATAAGACCCTCCCATGAACAATCCGGCCCAACAAGCCCGGATGAAACACGTGCTACATCAGTATACAGGGAAGTGGGGTAGCGGGGTACAAGCGCGCCAGCGGCAAACCGAGAGCATCAACGATGTGCCGATCGCGGAATGAGATCTCGTAATAATTGACTCTCGACCATATTATTGAGGGGTATGACTCGCATTCGTATGGTTGTAGGTGCTGGCGATGAACGACATTGACCTTGCTGTTCCGTTGATGGATGGACCAAGCTATGACCGTGCCTGCGGTCTCGTGCCTTCCGAATACGTTGAGGCATGGGAGTGGTTTCTGGGTGAGGAGCAGCGCGGCGGCGTTTGGACCAGCCTTCCGCACCACACCAAGGAAGATAACCCTCAGTATCAGTATCGTTTGAGAATTGGCTCGGACTTCTTTCCCGTAACGCGGGATTCAGGGATCTTCTGGCCGGGCCAGGATCGGGTGAAGCAAGACCCCAATAAGATCTTTGCGCTCTCGGTCCATAACTCTAAAAAGAGCTTCTACACCGATGTGCCTCCGCTCTATTTGGACGATGGTACGTGGGTCATTAAGTACTCGGTTCAAGCGCCGGGTACCGTTGGTTTTCGAGACCAGAATTACAACCGTAAAATGCTCAACTGCATGGAATGTGGCGTCCCAGTCGGAGTCATATTTGCAACCGAGGTGGGCTATAAGGTGCTCGGCCTTGCGTTTGTTGAGCGGTTCGAGCCCGAAAACGGATGGTTTGTTCTGCACGGTCCTGTTCATAAAGGCGGACCGGACCCTCGTTTTGCGCCCGACATGAGTTATCTGAAGCACATACCCGTCGATATTGAGTTTGCCGGACAGGGTGTGACCGACGACGAAAAGGTCCGCTATGCGTTAAGGCGCGAGCGATTGGGGCAGCAATGGTTCCGCAAGCAGCTCGTTGCCGCCTATGATGGCCGTTGCGCGGTGTCGGACTGCGGCGTCAGCGAAGCTCTGGAGGCTGCACATATCGAGAATTACTCGGGACCCAAATCGCAGGTTGCCAGCAACGGCATTCTGCTTCGGCGCGATCTTCATTCCCTATTTGATGCTCACCTGATTTCGTTTGAGCCTGTTTGCGGCGAATATCGGCTGTGCGGATCGTACCTGCTGGATAAGACCGACTACGCTTCCTTTGCGGGTGCGACGCTAAGGCAGCCGAATGAGCGTCAGTGGCGACCCGATACGGTGTTTCTTGAGGCCCATCGCATTGAGTTCGATCGCTCGGAAAAGAAGCGTGAAAAGGCGGGGCTTCTGCCGTATTAGCGTATTTGGCTTTGGCATTCTTTGACGATCGTGTTGTTTGATCGGATCGCGTGGCGATGCAATCTCGCGCCCGCCCGCCGGTGCATGCTCTTCCTGATTTGTATAGCGAGAAGGGGCATGTATGAGCTGGCGAGGCGATATTGCGATGGGGAAGTACGGAAAACTGCCGTGTGCCCTTATCGACAACAATATGTTTCCGGGCGTAGAAGTTGATTGCGGGTCGTTTGTCGTCGCCTGCCCTTGCTGCGGCTCGCAAATACCGTGTCTCGACATTCGGTTCATCGATGCACGTGACAGGTTCAGCGACGAAGTGAGGAAACGTACGGGCGTTCATATGCCGGTGTATCCGGAGAAATGCCCTGTTTGTGGCCTCGATATCGTGTACGACGCCGGCGACGAGGGATAGGTGATGCGGAGGAGTTGGCTGTGAGTGTCTTTTGCCTCTACAAATAAATCCCCTCACCGAGTTGCTTGTGGAACTCGGCGTGATGGTCGCGTGCCCAGGTAAAGAGCGCCTGGTCAAAGTCGGTACGCGTGGCCGGGACGCCAAAGACGCCGGCAACTTCGACGCGTATAAACTCCAGTGCCGGCAGCTTGTTGATGGCAGTGAGGGCAAACGGGGACGAGGGCTCCTCGAACAGATAGCGGCTGCCTTGCAGCGCGTCGCAACTGGTGCACGTGTTGCCGAGCGACGGGGCTTTGGAGGCTCGCGCGCCTACGGGCTTGTAGCCGCAGCGCTTATGAAGGTAGTCGCGGATCTCGCCCGGTACGCAGCCAAGAGCGGGCACGATGGCGAGTGCGTTGGCGTTGGCCGTGTCGATGGCAATGTACCCGGCTTCGTTGGGCGCGTGCGCGATGGCGATGCTGTCGTCGTTATCGGTTCGATAGGGAATGCCGAAGGCCGCGACTGAGGTCTCTTTGTGACACTTCCAGCATTCGCGCTTGCCCAGTACTAGATATATATACGGCGCTGAGGGGTCGGATCGGTCAACACCGGGCAGCCACTCGGCAAAGGGCTCGGGGTTGACGCCGCTGGGTACATACCAGATCTTCTTGGTCCGGTCCCATTTGGCGCCCAGCGCCTTGGCTTCTTCTTTGTGCGAAAAGGGGACATCGAGCTCGGTGCGCATGGTGGCTCCTTGGTGCTGCAGGTGTAAGTGGCTCAAGGATACCGCAGGGCGCAGACATCGCGGCGTTTTGCTGAGAAGTTGCGGTGCGGACTGATTGGTTATGCCGATGGATGGATCGGCAAGTAGATGGTCGGCTTTTGGCTAGTTGGGCGGTTGGAACTGCCGGCGGATTTAGCGACATAAAACAAAACAGCCCAGAGGACATAGCCTCTGAGCTGCGAACATTTGGTGGGCGTTAGAAGATTTGAACTTCTGACCTCTTC
>CABQZS010000159.1 GCA_902468695.1 uncultured Collinsella sp. | reverse complement strand
TGCGCCGCCTTAGCCGCAGCATCACTCGCCTGTGTTGCCGCCTCAGTCGCACGCGCCGCTGCCTCATGGGTGCGGGCACGTTCCGCCGCCTCGGCCTCGCGCTGACGGGCGCGGTCCTCGTTCTCAAACTCGATATCGTCCTCGATCTCATCGCTCGGATTGAGCAGCTCGTCCAGGCTCACACCGTAGAGCTTGGCGAGCGAGATCAGATTCTCGGTATCAGGCGAGCTCTCTGCACGCTCCCATTTACTGACCGCTTGGCGCGACAGCCCCAGCTTTCGTGCCAGTCCTTCTTGGCTAAAGCCTTTGCTGCGGCGAAGGTCGGCGAGCCGCTGCGCAGTTTCTACATTCATGGTTCCTCCTATGTGATGCCAGCCGTGCCGCCGGACCGTTTTTGTTCTTAAGGCGCCTTGCACAGTTAAAATCTATCCGCCACCGCCAAAAACATGCCACCTATTTTAGTGGGATTTTTGACAACCGGCGGTTGCGGGCGCGCATGAGCTGCGAAAATGTGTCCAAACAAAGCAATGACACCTAGCTCGGTTGTCCCCGTTGCGGCGATAACGGTAGTATGGTCATACTGTTTATTCCGCACCGCCAACGGAGGGAGTCCCGCGCCGTGAACCGCGATTTCGCCTCATCGCTCATCCAGCTCAACAACACGTTCTATCGCGAGCACTCCGCCTCCTTCTCCGATACGCGCCAGGCCCCGTGGCCGGGCTGGGTCCGCACCATGGACATCGCACTCGAACAGCTCGACGTCGCCACCATCGAGCATCCCGTCCGCGTCTTCGATCTTGCCTGCGGCAATATGCGATTCGAGAACTTTGCCGCCGGCGGCGCACTTGCCGCCAAGAGCGTCGACGGCGCAAATCCCTCGGCAGATGCCAGTTGCCCGTTTGAATTCTATGGTGTCGACTCGTGTCAAGATTTGGCTATCGATGCACATGGCCACGCCCTGCGCATTCCCAACCTGCACTTCCAGGAACTCGATGTGCTCGACGCCCTCATGAAGCTCAACCCCGCCGAGACGCCCGATGTGCTTTTCGACGCCCCGCTCGCCGACATCTCGGTCTGCTTTGGCTTTATGCACCACGTGCCATCGTGCGAGTACCGCGTACGCGTGCTCGACGCCCTGGTGCGCCAGACGCGCCCAGGCGGCATCATCGCCATCAGCTTTTGGGAGTTTATGAACGACGAGCGCATGGCGCGCAAGGCCGTTCGAGCCGAAGCCCGCGCCGAGCTCACCCCGCCGTTTGAGGGTTACGCTTCCGCGCAGTTTGAAGCCGGCGACCACCTCATTGGCTGGCAAAACGACCGCCACGCCTACCGCTATTGCCATCACTTTGACGATCAGCAGATCACCGACCTGGTGCGCGGCGTCCGTACGTTCTACAAGAGCGGCGAGGTCCCCGTGCGCGAGCTTGAGCGCTTCCATGCCGACGGTCGCAGCGGCGATCTCAACCGCTATGTGATTCTCAAGCGCCTGTAGGCACCGACGACTCGCCGTCGAGCCGCACCGCGTCTTTCGGGCAAACTATGCCCGCCCCTTTTTCAACCCATTGATGGAACGCGCAGCCATGCGTTCCATACTTATGACCAAGGAGCCTCATGGGAGCCGTCCACGTTCGCACGCCTAAGAACTTTGTGCTCGAGGAGCGCCTGGAGCGCTACGCCGATGCAATTGAGACGAACCCCGAGGCCTATGCCGGAGATTGGCGCGAGGCCTGTGCGCCAGTTGGCAGCAAGCCCTTCGAACACCTTCACCTGGACCTTGGTTGTGGCAAGGGAACGTACCTTGTAGAGCGCGCGACCCACGAGCCAAACACCCTCTTTATCGGTATGGACCAGGAGCCCATCTGCATCGCCTATGCCGCGCAGAAAATCTGCGAGCAGGAGCTATCAAACGTACTCGTCCTGCCCCGCGGCGCCGCATCGCTGCCGCAGCTGTTTGCCGCAGGCGAGCTCGATGCCATTACCATTAACTTTCCCACGCCGCAGCCCAAGGCCAAGTACGCCGAAAAACGACTCGTCCATGTCGACCATCTGATGCTCTATCGCCCGCTTTTTGCGGCCGGTGCCACCGTCACGCTGCGAACCGACAGCAAGCCATTGCGCGACTACGCCCTGGGGCAGTTTGCCGCAGCAGGCTACGACACGCTTTGGATAAGTGACGACGTCCGCCGCGACCATCCCGAGCACCCCGAGACCGAATATGAATGCCGCACGCGCGAGATGGGTGCCGTCGTCTATGGCATTTGTGCCACACCCGGCGAGAAGCCTACCGAAGAGAAACTCGCAACAGGCCGAGAGCAGGAGCAAAGCCTTGCGTGCTACCTGCCCGATAACCTCGACGAGCTCACCTATGTACCCCTGGGCATGGAAGAGGCCGTCGAGAACTTTAGAAACCGCGCCCGCAAAGGCAAGAAGCGCCTGCCGCAAGAGTCCTAGGGGCTTCTTATGGTCGTGGCGTCGGCAAACAAGCGCGAATAGGCGCCAACGAACGACCCTCAAGCCTAAGTGAGTAGACTTTTTTGCAATAGCCAAGCACAACCCGCATAACGAAAACTAAAACCGCAGGTAGAGCCCTTGCGCAAAAGCCATGTGCTCGCGACATTGCAAAAAGTCTACTCACTTAGCTGGCGACTGCACCAAACGGCTGGGCAGAACGCCCATTTCCTGCATTTTCTCGCGCGCTGGCGCCCCGCGCCGCCGCTACGCCATAATAGTTGGCGGACAATCGCGAGAGAAAGCAACCACATGGCACAGACCACGACAGATACTTCCGCCAGCACCGTTTCCGGCGCCGGCGCCGCCAGCTCGTTCTCGGGCGGCACGGGAACCGAAGCCGAGTTTGGCTCGCTCGGCGCGCTCTCCCCCACCTGGTGGGAGCCCGAGGACGGCAGCGAGCCCGAACCATGGCTCACGCCCGATCAGGCCTTCGAACGCTTCTTTGAATGGACGAGCAGCCGCGGCATTGAGCTGTGGGATCACCAAGAAGAAGCCCTCATGGACCTGGCTGCCGGCGATCACGTCATCTTAGGCACACCGACCGGATCGGGCAAGTCGCTTGTCGCGCTGGGCATGCTCTTTATGGGCATGGCACAGGGCAAGCGCTGTTATTACACGGCCCCCATCAAGGCCTTAGTCAGCGAAAAGTTCTTCGATCTGGTACAGGTGCTCGGCCGCGATAACGTCGGCATGATCACCGGCGATACGCATATCAATACCAAGGCGCCCGTCATCTGCTGCACGGCCGAAATCCTTGCCAACGATGCGCTGCGCGAGGGTGAGGACGCCGATGTGGGCTGTGTGGCCATGGATGAGTTCCACTACTTTGCCGACCCCGATCGCGGTTGGGCCTGGCAGGTGCCGTTGCTCACCCTGCCCCACACGCAATTCATGCTCATGAGCGCCACGCTCGGCGATGTCACCGCCATCGCCGCCTCGCTCGAGGAGCACACCGGCGCTGCTTGCGACTTGGTTGTCGATGCCCCGCGTCCTGTTCCGCTGAGCTACGACTATGTGACGACCTCCCTCGAGGGCACGGTCGAGCTGGCCATGCGCCGTGGCGAGGCCCCGCTCTATATCGTGCACTTTAGCCAGGATGCCGCACTTTCAACGGCACAGTCGCTCGCCAATTTTGGCATCGCTAGCAAGGAGCAGCGCGAGGCCATTAAGGAAGCTGCCAAAGGCACGAGCTTCTCGACGGCCTTCGGCAAGATCCTCAAGCGCTTGCTCGGCTGCGGCGTCGGCGTGCACCATGCTGGCATGCTGCCGCGCTATCGCCTGCTGGTCGAGCGCTTGGCGCAGCAGGGTCTGCTGCCCGTCATCTGCGGTACCGATACACTCGGCGTCGGCATCAACGTACCCATCCACACCGTGGTGCTCACCGCGCTCACCAAGTTCGACGGCTACAAGATGCGTCGCCTGCGCGCCCGTGAGTTTCATCAGATCGCTGGTCGCGCCGGCCGCTCGGGCTTCGACACCGAGGGCATGGTCATCGCCGAGGCGCCCGAGCACGAGATCGAGAACGCCAAGCTTATGGCCAAGGCAGGCGACGACCCCAAAAAACTCCGTAAGATTAAAAAGAAAAAGGCCCCCGAGGGCTTTGTCACCTGGAACAAGCAGACCTTTGAGCGCCTGATCGAGACGCAGCCCGAGACGCTCAAGCCGCGCCTGCGCATCACACACTCCATGGTGATTAGCGTGGTCGAGCAGGGCGGCGATGCCCGAGCCCGCGTACACGACCTCATCGAGACGAGCCTGCAGACCCCCGAGGAAAAGGCTAAGCTCGAGGTTCGCGCCGACGAAATCTTCGCCACGCTCATCGACTCCGGCGTCGTCGTTCGCACCGAGGTGCCGCCCGCACCCGACGCCCCGACTGACGCCGCACCAGACATCGACTATGCGCTGACGGTCGACCTGCCCGAGGACTTTGCGCTCGACCAGCCGCTCTCGCCGTTTTTGCTTGCCGCGCTGGAGTTGCTCGATCCCGAGAGCGAAACCTATACCATGGATCTGATCTCGATGGTCGAGGCAACGCTCGAGGATCCCAAGCAGGTATTGCGCGCACAGGAGCGCGCCGAGCGCGACCGAGCGATGGCCGAAATGAAGGCCGACGGCATCGAGTATGAGGAGCGTTTGGAGCGCATTCAAGACGTCACGTACGAAAAGCCGCTCGAGGATTTGCTCGACGCCGCTTTTGACAAGTACTGCCAGGAAGTGCCCTGGGCCAACGACTACCAGCTCTCTCCCAAGAGCGTCCTGCGCGATATGCTGGAAAGCGCGAGCGATTTTAAGGGCTACATTCAAAAGCTCGGCATCGCCCGCTCCGAGGGCATTTTGCTGCGCTACCTGGCAGAGGCTTACCGTTCGCTTGACCGCACCGTGCCCATCGAGAAGCGCGACGAGCGCCTACGCGACATTATCTCGTGGCTGGGCTTTGTGGTGCGCTCGGTCGACTCGAGCCTGGTGGACGAGTGGGAAAACGCCGGCAACCCGGCTGCCCTCGACGCCGCGCCGCCGCAGGGCATCGACGAGGTCGTTGCGGACCGCC
>CABQZS010000158.1 GCA_902468695.1 uncultured Collinsella sp. | reverse complement strand
GCATGCCGCGTCCGTCGCTCAGTCGTCGCCTTGCCGGCAAGCGCATGAGCCGCCCGGTGCCGAGCGTGTCACTCAGCCGCCGCGACCTACGCTTCTTTAACGCCTTCCCGCGCCTGCGCATCAATCGCTACGAAGGTGTCATTCGAGCAACTAATCTCCGCGACCGCGCCCACGAGCTGTTTCGGCGCTAGCCGGGACGGGCACGCTCACGGCTCCCTTGCTCGCGTATTTCCCGTCCGTTTCGCGTCCGTTGCCGTGCCGTTTCCAAGATTGCGGCACCGTTTCCATTCGACAACGCAGCGTTTAACAACGCCGTATCTGGTCTACACCAGTTGCCCCTCGGCCGCATTATGGGCGCCGACAACGTTCATGCGATCAAGGGGGAGCGAATGTACGATACGGGATCGACAACGTTTATGCTCATCTGCACTATGCTCGTGTTTTTAATGACACCGGGTCTGGCGTTTTTCTATGGCGGCCTGTCCAGGCGCAAAAATGTCATCAACACCATGCTCATGTGCTTTGGCGCCATTGGCCTGGTTGGTGTGCTGTGGATTGTTGCCGGCTGGTCGCTGGCCTATGGCGGTGACGACTCGAGTCCATTTATTGGAGGCCTTGACCAGCTGCTGTGCCTTCCGGTGCTCAACCAGGTGCTGCAGGCGGCCGAGGGCAATGCCACTGACGGCGCCGTCTACCCTCAGATCATCAACATCGCCTTTCAGATGGCATTTGCCATGATCACTGCTGCTATCGTCACGGGCAGCCTGGCCGGCCGCGTTAAGTTTGGTGCCATGACGGCCTTCCTGGGCATTTGGCTGCTTGTGGTCTATGCGCCGCTTGCCCACATGGTTTGGGGCGGCGATGGCTCCTTTATCGGTGACATTATCGGCGCACTCGACTTTGCCGGCGGCGACGTGGTGCACATTTCGTCCGGTCTTACGGGCCTGATCCTCTGCTTAATGCTCGGCCGTCGTCGCGGCTTTGGCATGGTGAGCTACCGTCCGCATAACGTGCCGTTTGTGGCGCTGGGTGCCGGGCTGCTTTGGTTTGGCTGGTTTGGCTTTAACAGCGGCAGCGAGTTTAAGGCCGATGCCGTGGCGGCGCTTGCCATCCTCAACACCGTGACGGCCAGCGCGGCGGGCATGGTCTCGTGGCTTGCCGTCGAGCGCGTGCACACCGGTCGCCCTACGCTGGTGGGCGCCAGCACCGGTCTGGTTGCGGGCCTCGTGGTGGTCACGCCGGGCGCGGGCTTTGTCGAAACGTGGGCGGCGCTGGTCATGGGCCTGATCGTATCGCCCGTCTGCTACCTGGCCATCAGCCATCTTAAGACCAAGTTTGGCTACGACGATGCACTCGATGCGTTTGGTTGCCACGGTATCGGCGGCATCCTGGGCGGCGTGCTCACGGGCCTGTTCTGCGTGCCGGAGCTTTCGTGGACCGGTAAGGGCGGTCTGTTCTACACGGGCGACGTGTCGCTGCTCATCTCGCAGATTTTGGGCATTGTGGTAACGGTCGTTATTGTGCTGGTGCTCGACTTGGTGATCGCCGCGGTGGTCAAGGCGCTGTTCCACGGCAGCCTGCGCGTGGACGAGGCCGACGAGGCGCTGGGCTTGGATGCGAGTCAACACGGCGAGAGCGCCTACCCCTCGTTCTCCGGACTCGATTAGCAGCTTCCCCAGGCTCCGCACCTTGCCCTTCAAACCGTCGCGCGGCTTCCCCAGGCACCACACCTTGGGTTTCAAACCGTCGCTTGCGTACAAAAGTACGCGGCGCTCCTCTTTCAACCCAATCTGCGGCACCTGGGAAACCCGCGTCATTGAATGGCAATTCATTTATTTGATAAAGAGAGGAATTCACTATGAAGAAGATTACGGCGGTCGTTCGTGCCGAGAAGCTTGAGGTTCTTAAAGACGCGCTGTTTGCTGCTGATGTTCGCGGTATGACTATCAACCAGGTGCAGGGCTGCGGTGCACAGCATGGTTGGAAGGAATACGTGCGCGGCAACGAGTTGCTTGTCAACACGATTCCTAAGGTGCAGTTCACCCTCATCTGTGCCGATGAGCATGTCGACGGTATTGTCGACATCATCTGCAACGCCGCTCGCACCGGTGCCGTCGGCGATGGCAAGATCTGGGTCGAGCCGGTCGAGGAAGTTATCCGCATCCGTACCGGCGAACACGGCCCCGCCGCGGTGTAGAATCGACCGCCTACCATCCGCAACGTTAAAATGCTGCAATGAGGCACAAGACTTGCGTTGCGGATGGACGGATTATGGGTCGTAATAAATATCCCGAGGAGACGGTTGCGAAGATTCTCGACGCGGCGTTGGAGCTATTCTGCGCACGGGGTTATGAGGGGACGAGCATTCAAGATATCGTCGACCGCCTCGATGGCATGACCAAGGGTGCTGTCTATCATCACTTTAAGAGCAAAGAGGAGATTTTCAACGCCGCATTTGATCGGGCAATGGCTCCGATTGTTGAGCAACGTCGCTCAACGCTTGGTATCGGCAATATGACCGGAGCCCAAAAGCTCAAGCGACTGTACGCGCCCGAGTCTGTCGTTCCGCAAATTGAGCTATGGGCACGCATGCATCCTGCGGCAGATCCGGTAAAAAGCTCGCGTCTACTGGCGATGCAGTACCAGGGCTCGTTCGACGAGTCGGCCGATGGCTGTCTCTTGCCAGTGATCGAGGAGGGCATCGCCGACGGCTCCATTGCGTGCAAATGCCCGCGCGAAGCGGCTGAGGCCGTATCGTTGTTGGCGAATCTTTGGCTGCTGCCGCTGTTCCGTCCGCTCGAGACCAAGGATCGAATGCTCGCTCGCGCGCAATGTTTGGCGCAGATGGCGGCCGCGGTGGGGCTCGATTTGGGTAATGAAGTGCTTCAGACAACGGCTCAGATCTGGGACGTATGGAACCGTGCTGGGTGGTAATATAGATACTGACGGTATGTAATTGATTTGTAAGGGTAGCCACGGCTGCCCTTTTCAAGTCATTAAATACATACTAATGATATGTATAGGGGGCAGGCTTATGGCTGGAATGCGGAGGAGCAATGTCTCGTTGGCGCAAAAAACAGTGCGATCTATCAGGCTTTTCGGTCTTCTTGTTGCACAGCTGTGCGCGTATTCGATGTTGTCGGCACTGTGCTTTGCGTGCCCGCTTTACTTGTTCGACTGCAGCGGCTCATCAACGTTATATGGTGCTGTCGCGGCGATAGCGTTCGTGCCGGGCGTGCTTGCGACTCCGGCTGGCGGAATCTTGGCGGATCGCGGGAGACATCGCGGGGTTCTTGTGGTGTTCGGCATTGTTCTGATGGCTGCATCACTGTTGTTTATCCCCATGAAGCGTTCGCTGCCTCTTGCTGTTGTCGTGGTAGCAATGCTTTGCGTCCAATATGGCATCCAATCGCTGCTGAAACCGATGCTTCAAATTGAGACGGTGCGCATGACGGGCCCAGAAAAGGTTGAGCGTGCCACTGCGTTGGTCTCGCAGATGACCATGGCGAGCAATATCTTGGGGCCTGTAGTCGGGACGGCAGTCTATGGGTGCTTTGGTATCGATGCCCTATGCGAAACCGCGGCGTTGACGTTTGCGATGTCAGCCCTGCTGTTCGGGGGCGCACTCAAGCGAAACGCCTCATCTGGAATGACAGGGGGCAGTACGACTTGCTCGACATGCCGAAGCGATTTTCGGGAGTCGATTCGGTACCTGTTTCAAAACGCATCATTGCTCGTTGTGTTTTTGCTTGCAGCTATTTTGAACCTTGCGTTAGTTGGGTTAACGATTGGTGCTCCCGTTATTGTTGCAAAGCATCTCGGAATGCAGTCATCCTTTGTTGGGATTATTGAGGTGGCTATGGGCTTAGGTGGTCTTGTCGGCAGTGGTTTGGTCGGTATTTGGCCACATCGTTTTTCCTTCAAGGGCATATGTCGATATGTTGCGATGATTAGTTTTGGAGTCGTACCGATTATTGTCGCGCTACTGAGCGGTCCTGATGAATTAGCGTTTGCCGCGCTTGCGGCCGGTTCGGCATGGGTTATGGCGTGGGCAAGCATTACATCGGTCGAAATCATTTCATTCGTTCAGCGGTCAGTGCCAAAGGAACTCTGCGGAAAAGTGCTGGCACTCGTTTATATGACGCTTTCCTGTGCAACGCCTATTGGCCAATTGGTTTACGGGCTCGCATATGATCGATGGACACCGGCGATTGTATTCGCAGGCATGTTGGCGGTGCTGACGTTGACGACGACGCTGTTTAATCGGCTGATAAGTCGCTTATGGCGAATGTCTTAAAGCGCTGGGGGACCGTGAATTTGCGGAAGCATTGTCTCGCCGCGCCGGAACGCCATTGTTTGGGCATGCCTCTCCTTCGTCTACAATATCGTGCAGACGAAGGAGAGGCGTGCCCATGATCAAGATGTTTGCGAGTGACTTAGACGGAACGCTGCTGAACGCCCTGCATGAGGCGGATGGGACCATCCGCCGTGCCATTCGCGAGCTGACCGAGGCTGGCCTGCATGTGGTTCCCGCGACCGGACGCTCGACGCTGCCGGTCGGCGAGCATGGCTTTACGGGCCTGACGCTTGACGCCTGCTGCTCCAACGGATCCATCGTGCGCGACAGTCATGGCGAGGTGCTCAAGACCTGGACCATCGACCCGCAGGTTACCGAGGAACTGCTCAAGGCGTTCCCGGACATTTGCTTCGACTGCTCCACGCCCGACGGCATGTTTTCGAGCGGGTCGTTCGAGATGCACCAGGCGGGCTTTAAAAAGGACAGCCCCATCAAGCGCATCGTGATGCGCGGCATGCGCGCGCGTGGCGGGTATCACGAGGAGCAGTATTTCGATCAGTCGATCGGCGACATCCTGCGTCATGACGTGTGTAAGATCAACTGCCGCGTGACCTCGCCCGATCTAGAGCGCGACCTTAAGGCGTATTTGGCCGAGCGCTCGGACCGCGTGGTCAACGCGCCGTTTGACCCGGTGATGTTTGAGATCACGGACGCGGCGTGCAACAAGGGCGAGAGTGTGTCCTGGCTGGCGGACTACTACGGTATTGCCGAGGACGAGGTCGCGGTCTACGGCGACGGCGGCAACGACATTGCCATGCTCAAGCGTTTCCGCCACAGCTACGCGACCAAAAACGCAAGCGATGCCGCCAAGGCCGCCGCGAGCGCGACCATCGGCAGCTGCATGGTCCACGCCGTCCCCAAACACATGCTCGCCACCATGCACAAGCAAAACTCCCGCACCGTCATCGAATAATGTGACAAAGGGACAGTCACTTTGTCACAGGTGATGCTGGTCTCTTGAAATGCGAACAAACATTCGCATATCTAACTGCGCTTTGATAGAATCGGTATCGTTGACGGCAGTTCCATGTGCCGGGCAGCGCCCTCCATCCGATGGGAGGTGATGCCCATGACCGATTTGATTGATTTCGTGAGACTTCTGACCGCTTTGGTTTCGTTCTTCACGGCGCTTGTCGGCCTTTCCGAGGCACTCAAGCAGCGTTCGAAGCGCAACAGAAGGGGTCGCCGCCGCTAAGGCGTTGACCCCCTAATGCAAACAACGGCGCTGCCCAGCTTTCCAGAACTTGGGCTGCCGTCGACACTATTCTACCCACGAATGACATTTTGAACAATTGGCAATGCCGCTTCAAAAGCCAGGCACAACTGGCACAACCTAGGCGGTCGCTGAATGTGACAAAGGGACTGTCCCTTTGTCACATTCTAAATATTGCCTTTACGTGTTGATACACACGGTGTGCAATAATACTCGCACTGTGCAATAGCGCACAGGCTGAGTAACAAGGAGGACGCTTGTCCCAGCTCGAGAAATGCGATCGCCGGTCCCTTCGCTCGCAGCGTGCCCTTCGCCAGGCACTTGCCAGCGAGCTTGCCGAAAGCGGCGACCTTTCGCGCATTAACGTCGCGTCGCTCACCGAGCGTGCCGGCCTTACGCGTCGCACGTTCTATTCGCACTACCGCGATATCCCCGACTTTATCAATCAAATCGAGGACGGCTTGCTGGCCGAGATCCGTGAGCGTATTGAGCTCATCACCGCAGCTCAGCTGCCCGATCTCTATCACAACATCGATGAGCTCGAGCCGGCGCCCGGTTCGGTTGAGCTGCTGCGTTATCTTGCGGCCAACCGCGACTTAATCGGTGCGCTGCTGGGTCCGGGCGGCGACCAGGCCTTCATTAAAAGGATCATCGACACCGCGCGTGAGGCTGTGGTGCCGCGTGCACAGACGGGCATTTTGGGCCTGGCGCTGGGCACGTTCTTTGACTACTACGTCACCTACGTCGTGAGTGCCGAGGTCGGCATGATTCAGCGCTGGTTTGAGCGCGGGCTCACCGAATCGCCCGAGGCCATGGCGCGCATTATGACGGTGCTCGCTTTTGTGCGCCCTGGTGACCTGTATGGCCAACCCATCGATATCAACGTGCCGGAATACGGCATGAAGCTATTGAACCTGCAGCTCGAGGACGCGGCCGACACCGCCGCAACCGTCGAGTCCAACAACTAAGAGGAGAGACAATGAGCAAACTCGTCGAGGGCATCAAAGACCGCATGGTCGCTGCTGCACGCGAGGCCGCGCCCGCCGTGGTGGACGCCGCGCAGAAGGCCGCGACCGCG
>CABQZS010000157.1 GCA_902468695.1 uncultured Collinsella sp. | reverse complement strand
TCTCGTCGATACTCGTGCTCGGCGCCACAAGGCCTGCGACCCTGGCGGCAAAGGCGCCCGTGCCCAAATTCCGGCGCCTTATCCAGATCGTGTTTTCGATAATCGCCGCGGGGACCGCGATGCTCCTCGCCGGCCTCGCACCCGGGGGCATTTACGCCTTGGCCCTAAACGGCTTCGGGCAAATTGGGTACCCGATCGCCTTCTTCCATGACGGCGCGCTTACCACCACGACCGCGGGAAACGTCTTCACAGCCCTGCTTATCGCGCTTCTTGCGGGCGGAACCTTGATATCCGTTTGCTCCGCCGTCCTATCGACCGCAACGAGGCGCGTCCTCGCGGGCCCCCTTACCTCCGCGCTGCTTGTCGCGGCCCCGGCATTCCCGTTACTGTCCGATTCGGCACTAGGGCATAACGCCGTGCTCGGGCTCCTGCCGCTGGCCGTATTCTCGCCTATCGAGGCAACGGGTTACGTAGGATGCTTCCCGACAGAATTCATTGGCTCCGGTTCAGGCGGTGCATCGATGCTTGCCGTGGCCCTGGCATACGTCGCGGTCTTTTTTGCGGTCGGCGCCGTTGCGACACGTTCGCCCAAACAGTCTGGACCCGTGAAAAAGCACCATGGGCTCGAGCTTCTGGACGCGAGCGTGGGATACGGAAGCACGAGGATACTTTCAATCGGGTCGCTTTTCCTGAGCCCGGGAACGGCGGCGGGCCTCGTTGCTCCCAACGGCTCGGGGAAAACCACCCTTCTTGAAGCGCTGTCGGGCCAATTTCCCACCCGCATCCGCTCGGGAAGCCTGGCGGCAGACGGAATCAGCCAACGTCGATCAGCCGAATTTGCAGAACTCGTCTACCTGAGCTCTTCAGGCGGCGCGGATCTCTATCCCACGCTATCGGCCATCGAGCACCTTGCTTTCGTTAGGGAGGCGTGGAAATCGGCCGCCGACATCGACTCGCTCTGCGACTCCCTCGGAATCTCCCCATATCTCGACAAGCCGACCCGTAAACTCTCGACAGGAATGAAGCAGCAGGTAAAGCTTGCCATGGCGATATCGACCGGTTGCCCGTACCTCATCCTCGATGAACCGCTGAACGGCCTCGATCCGGGAAAGCGGAAAACCTCCTGCGACGCGATGCGCAGCGAGGTGGCGCGGGGACGCAGCGTGCTCATCTCAAGCCATCTGCTCGACGACCTGGCACACCTCACCGACTCGTTCTACTTCATCGAGGCCGGCACGCTCGTGGAAAAGACCGAGTCGTCCTCGCAGACGCTCAAGCAGGAATACCTCGATACATACGAGAGATGAATGTGGGGGAGTGTTCGGATGAAGTTGATATTTAAGGTCCAGCTCGTGTTGTGCCGAAAAGACCGTGAACCTTTTGTGGGACACGCGGCGCCGTGGTACCATAGCCGAGTTTGTTGTCTTGGTCGGAAACCAAGACGCCTTATGCGCTGATCGGTAACCAGCGCCTGACCAATAAGGAGTCCTACCATGAAGCAGGGTATCCATCCCCAGTATGTCGAGTGCACGGTGACGTGCTCCTGCGGCAACACCTTCAAGACGCACGCTACCGTGTCCGAGATGAAGGTCGAGCTTTGCAACGAGTGCCACCCGTTCTACACCGGCCAGCAGAAGTTCGTCGACACCGGTGGACGCGTCCAGCGCTTCGCCGACAAGTTCGGTGGCGCCGCTGCCGCCCAGCTCAAGAAGGCTGAGGAGGCCAAGGCTGCCAAGGCCGCCAAGGCTGCTGAGGCCGAGGCCGCTCGCAAGGCCGCCGCTGAGGCTAAGGCTGCCGAGAAGGCTAAGCGTGCCGCTAAGTTTGCCGAGGAGGCTGCCAAGCAGGCCGCCGAGGCTCCCGCAGAGGCTCCCGTCGAGGAGGCCGCTGCCGAGGCCGAGACTACCGAGGCTGCTGAGTAAATAGCTCGCCGAGGAATCGCTCGCATTCATGGCAAAAGGGCCGTGCATCCAATGGGGTGCGCGGCCCTTTTCTTGTTGGTGCAAACTAACCTGTCCCCATTGCACCAATTGGTGCAAAGTAACCTGTCCCCATTGCACCAATCGGCGGGGATTTTTCGTTTGTCCAGATAAAACCTGCCAAAATTAACCTGTCCCATTGTGGCAGGTTGGTCGTAGTTATTACGTGGCGGTCGAGGTCGACCGTATAGGCCGCGCCTTGTTTGGCTAAAGTACAATCATCTGTGTTTAACTCGCCCGCAGCTGCACGGCGTGGGCGATGGCCAAAAAGGAAAACCACATGGGATTCATGTCAAAGCTGCTGTCCTTTGGATCCGATAAGGACCTTAAGCGCTACTACAAGATCGTCGACCAAATCAACGGTCTTGAGCCCCAGTTTGAGAAGATGACCGAGGAGGAGCTCCGCGGCCAGACCGATAAGTTCCGCGAGCGTTACGCCAACGGCGAGTCGCTCGACGACATGCTCCCCGAGGCCTTTGCCACCGTGCGTGAGGCTTCCAAGCGCACCATGGGTATGCGCCACTTTGACGTGCAGCTCATTGGCGCCATGGCACTGCACGAGGGCCACATCGCCGAGATGAAGACCGGCGAAGGTAAGACCCTCGTCTCCACGTTGGCCGGCTATCTCAACGCTATTGCCGGCAAGGGCGTGCACGTCGTTACTGTCAATGATTACCTTGCCAAGCGTGACTCCGAGTGGATGGGCCGCATCTATAAGTACCTGGGCATGACCGTCGGTCTGCTCCAGAACAACATGCCGCTCGAGCTCAAGCGCCCGGCCTACCAGGCCGACGTCACCTATGGCACCAACTCCGAGTTCGGCTTTGATTACCTGCGCGACAACATGGTTACCCGTCCCGAGCAGCGCGTGCAGCGCGGCCACAACTACGCCATCGTCGACGAGGTTGACTCCATCCTGATCGATGAGGCCCGCACCCCGCTGATCATCTCGGGCGCTGGCACCAAGTCCGCCAGTACCTACAAGGACTTCGCGCGTGCCGTGCGTGGCCTTGAGCGCGGCGAGGACGTGTCGCACGACATGCTCACCGCCACCGAGGACGTTGAACCCACGGGCGACTATGTCATGGACGAGGCCAAGCACACCATTGCCGCTACCGAGCGCGGCCTTAAGAAGATCGAGCGCCGCCTGGGTATCGATGACATCTATGCCGATCTCTCCGGCCAGCTTGTCAACCACCTGCAGCAGGCGCTGAAGGCCCAGTACATGTTCCACCGCGACAAGCAGTACGTGGTCACCAACGGCGAGGTCAAGATCGTCGACGAGTTCACCGGCCGCATTATGGAAGGCCGCCGTTACTCCGAGGGCCTGCACCAGGCCATCGAGGCCAAAGAGGGCGTGCTCGTACGCGAGGAGAACCAGACCCTGGCCACCATCACTCTGCAGAACTACTTCCGTCTGTATGACAAGCTCTCCGGTATGACTGGCACGGCACTTACCGAGGATGCCGAGTTCCGCGAGATCTACAAGCTACCCGTCGAGGTCATCCCCTCCAACAAGCCTGTGCAGCGCGTGGACCACGAGGACCTGGTGTACCGCACCATTCAGGCCAAGTACAACGCCGTCGCCGACGATGTCGAGCAGCGTCACGCCAAGGGCCAGCCGGTCCTGGTGGGCACCGTCTCCATCGAGAGCTCCGAGAAGCTGTCCGCCGCCCTTACCAAGCGCGGCATCGCACACGAGGTCCTCAACGCCAAGCACCATGAGCGCGAGGCCCACATCGTGGCCCAGGCCGGACGCTACGGCGCCGTGACCATCGCCACCAACATGGCCGGTCGTGGTACCGACATCCTGCTGGGCGGCAATCCCGACGAGCTGGTGCGCGAGCGCCTGGAGTACGAGGGCCTGACCATGGAGGACGTGACGCCCGAGCAGCTCGAGCAGTTTAACGCCGAGGCCAAGGAGACTTGCAAGGCCGAGCGCGAGCGCGTGCTTGCCGCCGGCGGCCTGACCGTCATCGGCACCGAGCGCCATGAGTCCCGCCGTATCGACAACCAGCTGCGCGGCCGTTCCGGCCGTCAGGGCGATCCAGGCGAGACCCAGTTCTACCTGTCGCTCGAGGACGACCTCATGCGCCTGTTCGGCGGCGACAAGATGGACCGCGTCTCCAAGATGATGGTCACGGCCGACATGGGCGACGACATGCCCATCCAGCACAAGATCATCTCCAAGGCCGTCGAGAGCGCCCAGCACAAGGTCGAGAGCATCAACTTCTCCATGCGTAAGACCGTCCTTGAGTACGACGACGTCATGAACAAGCAGCGCCAGGTCATCTACGCCGAGCGTAACAAGATTCTGGACGGCAAGGACCTGACCGACCACATCACCGAGGTCATGCACGACACCGTGTACCGCTGCGTGCAGGAGTTCTGCACCAAGGACAGTCACGATGGCGAGCGCGACCTGGAGGGCCTGCGCAAGTGGGTTGTGGAGCTCACCGGCCACATCGATACGCCGAAGTTCCCCGACGAGGATTATGAGGCCCTGGCTGCCGATGTCCTGGCTTACGTAGAGAAGTGCTACAACATGAAGGCCGAGCGCTTGGGCGAGGACCTGATGCGCGAGCTCAACACCCAGGTCATGCTGCGCGTCATCGATACCCGCTGGATGAACTACCTGCAGGAGATGGACTACCTTAAGACCGGCATCGGCCTGCGCGGCTTTGGCCAGCGCGACCCGCTGGTCGAGTACAAGACCGAGGCCTACGGCGCGTTCCAGATACTCGTCGATACCATGTATGAGGATTACCTGCGCACGGTTCTGCGCATCGAGATCAAGGCTGCCCCGCGTGCCGTGGAGCACAAGGAGGAGCCCGCGCTCGAGGGCGCGCACTTCTCCGGTCCTGCCGAGGTCGATGGTGATAACGGCGACTCGGTGCTGCGCAAGCAGGCGCAGGTGCAGGCCCGCACGGCTGTCCAAGGCGGACCGGCTGCCGTCAACAACGGTGGCAAGGTGACCACTTATCGCAAGTCCGAGAGCGACGATCCGTACGTCAACGTGGGCCGCAACGACCCGTGCCCCTGCGGTAGCGGCAAGAAGTTTAAGTACTGCCACGGCAGGAATCGTTAATGGCTGAGGCTTTAGAGATAACGCCCGCCGAGCTGGACGCGTTCGCGGACCGGCTCGGCGAGGTCGAGTCGTATCTCCACTTGGACGAGAAGCGTACCCGTGTGACCGAGCTCGAGGCCAAAAGTGTTGCCCCTGGCTTTTGGGATGACGCCGACGCCGCCCGTGCCACCATGGAAGAGATCGCGCGCACCAAGGAAGATATCGCTGCTGTGGACACCGCGCGCGGCGAGCTTTCCGATGCCCGCGCCGCGCTGGAGCTTGCCGAAGAGATGGGGGATGACCCCGACGCCGCCGCATTGCGCGAGGAGGCTGCCGCTACGGCAGAACGCCTGGCCCGCGCTATCGATGAGCTTGAGCTTTCGAGCTGGTTTACCGGTGAGTTCGATCACGGCGATGCCATTGTGACCATCAAGCCCGGACAGGGTGGTCTGGAGGCCCAGGACTGGACCTTCATGCTCTTTAAGATGTACATGAAGTACTGCCAGCGTCGCGGCTGGAAGGTCACCATCAACGACTGTCCCGCGGCCGAGGTCATTGGCATCGACCGCGCGACCTTTACCGTCGAGGGCAAGGACGCATTTGGCATGCTGCGTGCCGAGGCCGGCGTCCACCGCTTGGTTCGCATTAGCCCCACCGACGACAAGAAGCGCCGCCAGACCACGTTTGCCGGCGTCGAGGTCATCCCCGTGCTACCCGATGATATCGACATCGAAATCAGTCCCGATGACATCCGCGTGGACGTGTACCACGCGAGCGGCCCGGGCGGTCAGGGCGTTAACACCACCGACTCCGCCGTGCGCGTGACGCATTTCCCGAGCGGCATTGTGGTTACCTGCCAAAATGAACGCAGCCAGATCCAGAACAAGGCCGCGTGCATGCAGATCCTCAAGGCTCGCCTGTACGAGATTGAGCTCGAGAAGCGTGCCGAGGCGCTCGATGAGATTCGCGGACCCAAGACCACGATTGGTTTTGGCAACCAGATTCGCAGCTACGTGCTCTACCCGTACCAGATGGTCAAGGATCTGCGCTCGGGCGTGGAGACCAGCAATGTCGAGGCCGTTCTTGACGATGGCGACCTGGACCCGTTTGTTATTGGCTACCATCGCTGGGCCACCGGCAACGCTGACGCGGAGACCCCGTCTGCATAAACCGCCCGGTTTATGTGGAAATGGATTAAAACCCTCCCAGCAGGGTGGTTTTGTATCCAGAGCAAACCCTGCGCAGGGGTGGTTTTTGTCCGGCGAATCGGTAGAATCGAATACAAGAAGAAGTTCAAAGCGCATCCGATGGGGTGCGCTTTTTTGAGGGAGGCAGCATGGCATATCGTCTGGACATCAAGCGCATTCTTTCGATGAACTTCTTTCACGACCTGCCCCAGATTATGTTGGGGTGCGCTCTGGCCGCTATTGCGACCGACCTGTTTTTGATTCCCAACGGCCTTGCTGCCGGTGGCGTTACGGGCCTTGCCACCATTATCCAGGCGGTCGGTGCATCGCGCGGCCTATCGCTTCCCGTTGGTATTCAGACGATCGTGATGAACGCCTTGCTGTTGTTGGTCGTTATGCGCGAGGGCGGCATGTTCTACGTGGTGCAGACCGCGACGGGCTTTGTGCTGCTGGGCTTCTTTACCGATCTGTTCGCCCCGTTTGTAGCACCTCTGGCGGATGCGGACCTGATGCTCCCTGCCATGTGGGGGGGCATTATTACGGGCATCGGTTACGGCATGGTGTTGCGCGCCGGCGCCAACACCGGCGGCTCGGACACGATTGGCCAAATCATCTCGCGTAACACCTCGCTGCCGGTGGGCTCGACCGTCATGGCGATCGATGTTGCCGTATGCGCGCTGTCGGCTCCGGTCTTTTCAATCGAAAACGCACTATATGCAGGCCTTTCGATGGTCATTAGCGGCTACGTGATCGATGCCGTGGTCGATGGTGGCAACAAACGCCGTATGGCACTCATCATCTCGGACAAGTTCCCTGATATCGCTGCCGATATCATGTATGGCCTGGGTCGTGGTTGTACCAAGTTTAAGGCGACTGGCATGTATTCGGGTGCCGAGAAGCCGGTGATTATGGTCATCGTGAGCCGTCGAGAGCTCAATACCCTCAAGACGATCGTGCGCGAGCGCGATCCTCACGCCATTGTGACGGTCGCTGACGTTACGGAAGCCTTCGGCGAGGGATTCAAGGACATTAGCGCGTAGGGTCGACCGCGTTCCATCCAAAAGACGTTCACATTGATAAACCGTTTCATCAGCGGTTCTGCCTGCTAAATTGTTCAAATAATGATAAAAACTCTGGTAAAGCCATCAGTTTCCAGCATAATGAATGACGTACGTGCATTGCGGCTGTGTTGGGACTACCTTTCCGTGCCGTGCGCATTTTGTCTAATGAGGATGAAAGGAAGGCACAATGAGCGACGAAGAGCTCAAAAAGGTTGCCAACGAGGTAAGGAAGGGCATCGTCACCGGCGTGCACGCTGCCAAGTCCGGCCATCCGGGCGGTTCGCTCGGCGCTGCCGACATCATGACCTATCTGTACTTTGAGGAAATGAACGTCGACCCGGCCGACCCCCGCAAGGCCGACCGCGATCGCTTTGTGCTCTCCAAGGGCCACTGTGCTCCGGGTCTGTACGCCGTGCTCGCCGAGCGCGGGTTCTTCCCCAAGGAGGATCTCGAGACGCTGCGCCATATCGGCAGCCACCTGCAGGGTCATCCCAACATGAACGACACCCCGGGCGTCGACATGTCCACCGGCTCGCTCGGCCAGGGCATTTCCGCCGCCGTGGGTATGGCCGTTGCCGCCAAGCACTGGGGTGATACTTACCGCACGTACGCCCTGCTGGGCGATGGCGAGAGCGAGGAAGGCCAGGTCTGGGAGGCCGCCATGTTTGCCGGCAACCAGCAGCTCGACAACCTTTGCGTGATCGTCGACCATAACGGCCTGCAGATCGACGGTCCTGTCGAGGAGGTCAACGACCCCATGCCGCTCGCCGACAAGTTCCGCGCCTTTAAGTTCCACGTGGTGGAGCTTGCCGACGGCAACGACTTTGACCAGATCCGCGCCGCCTTTGCCGAGGCTCGCGCTACCAAGGGCCAGCCGACCGCCATTATCGCCGAGACCCTGAAGGGCAAGGGCGTGTCCTTTATGGAGAACCAAGTGGGTTGGCACGGTAAGGCCCCCAACGATGAACAGTTTGAGCAGGCCATGGCAGAGCTCACGGCCGCCGGAGAGGAGCTCTAGGATGGCAGACGTCAAGAAAATCGCCACGCGCGTAAGCTACGGCGAGGCCCTCGTCGAGCTCGCCAACGAGCACGATGACTTTGTGGTCCTCGACGCCGACCTGGCCGCCGCCACGCAGACCGGCAAGTTCAAGGCAGCCTGCCCCGACCGCTTCTTCGATGTGGGCATCGCCGAGAGCAACCTGATGGGCGTCGCCGCCGGTATCGCGACCACCGGTCGTGTTGCCTTCGCGAGCACCTTTGCCATGTTCGCTGCCGGCCGCGCCTTTGAGCAGGTCCGTAACTCCATCGGCTATCCGCACCTCAACGTTAAGATCGGTGCCACGCACGCCGGTATCTCGGTGGGCGAGGATGGCGCCACGCACCAGTGCTGCGAGGATATCGCCCTCATGCGCGTCATCCCCGGCATGACCGTTGTTGTTCCGGCCGACGACGTCGAGGCCCGTGCCGTGACGCGCGCCGCCTACGAGTGCGACGGTCCGGTGTACATGCGCTTCGCCCGTCTGGCCTCGCCGGTTATCAACGACCCCGAGACCTACAAGTTCGAGTTGGGCAAGGGCATTGTCATGCGCGAGGGCGCCGATGTGACCATCATCGCCTGCGGCCTGATGGTCGGCGAGGCCCTCGAGGCTGCCGAGCAGCTTGCTGCCGAGGGCATCGACGCCGAGGTCATCAACATGCACACCATCAAGCCCATCGATGCCGATCTGATCGTCAAGAGCGCCACCAAGACCGGCCACGTCGTGACCGTCGAGGAGCACTCTGTGATCGGTGGCCTGGGCAGCGCCGTTGCCGACGTCCTGTGCGAGCAGTGCCCGACGCCGCTCAAGAAGATCGGCGTCAACGACACCTTCGGTGAGTCTGGCCCGGGTGCCGAGCTCCTGCACAAGTATGGCCTGGACGCCGCCAACATCGTGGCGACCACCAAGGAGTTCTTGGCCTAGAGCAACCATTGCTCAATCGGCAACAAGCCAATCGCATTCAAATGCTGACAGGGGCGTCCTCAAAGAGGGCGGCCCTGTCTTATATTTCAGCTAAATCAGAGCCGCACCAAGCGAGGCTTTCTTCGGGAAGAGAGCCCAGTACAGCAAAGTGCAATTCAGACCCTTCCAACTTTGTATATGCAGCACTCCAAGATAAACGCGGCGACCCCTTAGTTATCGCAGGCCGGGCACAGGGTTACTCTCCAAATCTTTCCGCAGGACGGAGGAGCCCCCGCCGCGCGAAGCGCGCAACGGGGGCTCCGACATGTCCGAGGACGATTTGGAGAGTAACCCTGTGCCCGGCCGACGGGATCCCTAAGCACGCCATGCTTCTTATGTGCAGCAAAGCTAATGCTGCTAAAATACAAAACGCTCATGTAGTTTAAACGCACGACGATAAGGAGCACCAGTGGGTAACCACTTCCGTACCTCCGGTGCGGGCGATGATGCCCCCAAGACGCAGGCAGGCGTCCAGGGCAGTCGTTTCGCCACTCCGGATTCAGAGGGCCAGCCTGTTGCTCAGGCCCCCGCTCAGCCGGCAGATCAGGCACAGCCGGCATCCGATCCCTTTGCCTACAATCCCACCAGCGATGTCGCGCTTTCCGGCACGGCGGGTTTTGAGCCCGTTCAGGTCGTGACCGCTCGCGTGGAGCAGCCTCAGGCTGGCGCCGCCACGCCGCAGCCTACCATGGCCGGCATTCCCGACCCCTTGGCCCCTGCGACGCCGGCTCCTCAGCCTGCACAGTCCGGTCTCTTTGCCGCTATTCCCGACCCCACGCAGCCTGCTGCCCCGGTGGTCGAGAGCGATCAGGCCGCCGAGGTCGCAAGCCTCGATAACGCGCTCAACAACCCCGATTTTACGTCGGTGTTTGCGCCCATCGATCCGCAGGCCAGCCGCAAGAAGATGGCCAAGCAGGCCGGTGTCGAGCCCGTCATCCTTATGGAGCATGTCACCAAGATCTATCCGGCACAGCCCAACAAGCCTGCACTCGACGACATCAACATCGAGATCTATCCGGGCGAGTTCGTCTTCCTGGTCGGCCACTCCGGCTCGGGTAAGACCACGCTGCTGTCGACGCTCAACCGCGACGTCAAGCCGACGAGCGGCCGCATCCTGGTTGCCGGTCAGGACCTCATGAAGATCAAGAACCGCAAGGTTCCGTTCCTGCGCCGCCAGATTGGCGCCGTGTTCCAGGACTTTAAGCTTCTGCCGCAAAAGACCGCCTACGAAAACGTGGCGTTTGCCCTGCAGTGCATCGGCAAGCCCAAGGGCGTCATTCGCAGCCAGGTGCCCGAGGTGCTGCGTCTGGTCGGCCTGGCCGATCAGATGGACTCGCTGCCCGACCAGCTTTCCGGTGGCGAGCAGCAGCGCGTTGCCGTCGCCCGCGCTATGGTCAACCGTCCGCCGCTGCTGATCTGCGACGAGCCCACGGGTAACCTCGACCCGGCGATCTCGCTGGGCATCATGAAGCTGCTCGAGCGTATTAACCGCACCGGCACCACCGTGATCGTCGCCACGCACGACCGCGAGATGGTCGATAGCATGCACCGTCGCGTGATCGCCCTCGAGGGCGGCCACGTTATCCGCGACCAGGAGAGGGGAGGTTACGGCAACTATGGCACCAACTAACGTGGGCTACTCCTTCAAAGAGGCAATCAGCCACTTCTTCCGTAACTGGACTACCTCGCTCGGCGCCGTCATCACGATCTTCCTTTCGCTGTTTATCATCGGCCTGTTCATCATGGGCTCCGCGATGCTGAACTCCGTGATCGGCACCGTCGAGGATCAGGTTGTCATCAACGCGTTCATTAGTGATGACGCCGATCAGGCCGATGTTCAGGCTTTTGAGGCCGAGCTTAAGACGTGGAATAACGTCAAGTCCGTGACCTATAAGGACAAGGACGACGCGCTGGCCGAGTATACGAGCAAGATGTCGGGCAACGCCGACGCCACCATGAGCGCGCTCGATGGCCAGAACCCGCTGCCGGCTTCGTTTGCAATTGAGATGGACGATCCGTCCAAGGTCGAGAGCACGGCAGAGAAGCTCAAGAAGAATGCCGATTTCCAGAAGATCGCGGATGACGGCGACGTCAACGCGAGCGTGCTGTACGGCCAGGAGGAAGTGAGCCGCCTGTTCCAGGTGACCAACTACATCCGCATCGCCGCCGTGGTACTCGTTGGCCTTCTGACCTTTATCGCATTCATCTTCATCAACAACACGATTCGCCTGTCCATCACGGCTCGTCGTCGTGAGATTGCGATTATGCGTCTGGTCGGCGCCAGCAACGGCTTCATTCGTGGCCCGTTTATCACCGAGGGCGTACTGCAGGCCATTTTGGGCTCGCTGCTTTCCATCGGCGTTCTGGAGCTGCTGCGTAATCTGATGATTCCGCGTCTGCAGGAGAGCATCGGCTGGATGTCGTTTGCCCTGCCGATGCAGTACTACCTGGTGACCTATGCTGCGCTGATTCTGGTCGGCGTGATTATCGGTCTCTTTGGTTCTGCCATCGCCATGCGCCGCTACCTGCGCGTGTAGGCATGCCTGGAATTCATCCCTTCCAACGGGTCGTCTCTTATGGGGCGGCCCGTTTTTTTGATCCCTAGGGGACGGCAGGAAAGCGAATCATTTGGGTAGACTCTTTGGAGTTCGCAATCGATAGTTAGGAGGCGCCATGGGGCGCAATAACAAGCATAAGCGTGGAGCTCGCAATAAGCGCGGGCCGGTGCGCAGCGAACGCCGTCCGAGCCTGACCGGGCGCGTGCAGCTCCATGAGCACAGTGCCTATGTCATAACCGAGAATGGCGACTACAAGGTCATGGGTCGCGGCAAGCGTGAGATTATGGACGGCGATACCGTTGCCGTGAGCATTAAGAACAACCCGCACGGTGAACGGCGCGCCGTGATCGAAGGCGTGGTTGAGCGCGCAGCCATAAGCGTGGTGGGTACGTACCAGACCGCCGGTCCGCTCGGTGTGATCGAGCCGCTCGATTCGCGCCTGAAGGCCGACTTCTTCATTCTGCCCGAGGATACCTCGGCAGGTCGCCTGGGCGTCCACCCGGGTGATGCCGTTGTCGCGCGCATTTTGACCTACCCGACGCGCCTGGAATCGGGCACTGTGACGATCGAACGCCGCATTGGCGGAGATGACGCGCCCGATTTGGGCGTTCAATATGTGATGGCGCGTTACGGCTATACCGATAGCTATCCCGAGGCCGCGCTAGACGAGGCCGAGGGGCTTTCGCTTGATGTGTCCGCGGCGCTTAAGGACCCGCTCCGCCGCGATCTGCGCGACCGCTTTGTCATCACGATCGACCCGGTCGACGCGCGCGACTTTGACGATGCCATTTCGCTGGAGCGCACGCCCGAGGGTGGCTACAAGCTGGGTGTGCATATCGCCGACGTTTCACACTATGTGGCTTGGGACGGGCATATCGATCTTGAGGCTCGCCATCGCACGACATCGGTGTATCTGGCCGATCGCGTGCTTCCTATGCTGCCCGAACGCCTGTCCTGTGACCTGTGCTCGCTTCGCCCTGACGAGGACCGTCTTGCGTTTACCGTCGATATCGAGCTCGATGCGCAGGGTCGCGTGCGGCATTACGATCCGTACCCCAGCGTGATTCGCTCGCGTGTGCGTATGGACTATGACGGCGCCGAGGCGCTGCTGGTGCGTGCCGGTGCGGTTGAGTATTCGGTGCTGGAAGGCGCGGCCGAGGATGTTGCGGCTGCCGAGACCTCGCGCGAGGAAGCGCTTGAGCGCGGTCTTGCGTGCGAGGAGACCGCCCGCGGCTACAACATCGACCTCGGCGATTTCCTTGTCGCCGCCAACGAACTCGCCGAACTTCGCCGTCGTATTCGTCGCGCCCGCGGCTCAGTCGATTTTGACACGGCCGAGATTCGCGCTCTATTGGATGAGGACGGAGTACCCGTGCAGATTGTGGCGCGTGAGCGTTCGTGTGCCACGTCGCTTATCGAGGAAGCCATGCTGCTCGCCAACGAGTGCGTTGCAGAGTGGCTGGCAGACCGTGATATCGAGGCCTGCTATCGCGTGCATGAGGATCCGAGCCCCGATAGCCTGCACGGTGCCGCCGTTGCGCTGGCGCAGCTAGGCATCATCGACGATCGCCGTGCTGCCGGTATTGCCCTGGGGAGTCCCGATGAGCTGCAGGCTGCAGTCGATGCTGCCGCCGGTACGGCCAACGCGCCGCTCGTCAACACGCTGCTTCTGCGCAGCATGCAGCGCGCGCTGTACAGGCCGCGCAACGAGGGCCACTTTGCGCTCGCCGCGCCGTGCTACTGTCACTTTACGAGTCCCATCCGTCGCTACCCCGATCTGGTGGTGCACCGCG
>CABQZS010000156.1 GCA_902468695.1 uncultured Collinsella sp. | reverse complement strand
TGCGTCCCGATGGCTCAGCCGACCTCATCCGCCGCGCCGAGCGCCCGGGCGATTATTTTGCCACGCTCGACGTGCTGCCGAGCGGCCGAGAGCTGCTGGCCAAATCGCGCGCCGAAAGTGCCCGCCGTCGCGCCCAAGACGAGCGCCTGGCAGTCGCCGCCCAATGGAACAAACGCATCCAGATCGCGGACGCGAAGGAGAAGAACATGGACATCCGCAATCTCGAGGGCTCAATCGTCGCCCTCGTCACGCCGTTTAAAAAGGATGGCAGTGTCGACTTTGACGCACTCGAGCGCCTTATCGATTTCCACCTGCAAAACGGCACCGACGCCATCCTCACCCTGGGCACCACCGGTGAGAGTGCCACGATGACCGATGACGAGGACAACTCCGTCGTCGCCGCCGTGGTCAAGCATGTTGCAGGACGCGTCCCCGTCATCGCCGGCTCGGGCTCCAACTCCACGCAGACCATGCTCACCAAGTCGCTCACCTATCAGGGCCTGGGCGCCGACGGCCTGCTGCTCATCACCCCCTACTACAACAAGTCCAATGAAGAGGGTATCTATCAGCACTTTAAGACCGTCGCCGATGCCGTGGACATCCCCTGCATCCTGTACAACATCCCCAGCCGCTGCGGCTGCGGTATCAGCGAGCGCAACGTAGAGCGCCTGGCCGCGCACCCCAACGTCATGGGTATTAAGGAGGCCTCGGGCAACGTCGCCTACGCGGCCAAGATCGCTCACCTGCTGTCAGACGACTTCCGCATGTACTCGGGCGAGGACGCGCTTACCGTGCCGCTCATGAGCCTGGGCGCCTCGGGCACCATCAGCGTGTGGGCAGACGTTCAGCCGCAGCTCGTGCATGACATGTGCCGCGCCTATCTGGACGGTGACGTGGCGCGTGCCCGCGGTATCCAGATTGCCGGCCAGCCGCTCATCAACGCCCTCTTTAGCGAGGTCAACCCCATCCCCGTCAAGGAAGCGCTCGCCCAGATGGGTATGATCGAGGCAAACTACCGTATGCCGCTGTGCCCCATGGCAGACGACACGCGATCCGCACTTACCGATGCTCTGAAGGGAGCTGGTCTGCTTGATTAAGACCGTCATTATGGGAACGGGCCGCATGGGCTCGCTCATCCGCACCACCGCCGAAAGCATTGTCGATGCCGCCGGGCAGCCCGTTTTTGATATCGTGGCCCAGATTGGCTTCGATTTGAGCGAGCTCGAGAACGCACCGGCTGCCGATGTGATTATCGACTTCTCGAACGTCGTGACCTTCGATGCCGTCGTCGCCTATGTCGAGCGCACGGGCGCCGCACTCGTTTCCGGCACCACGGGCTATTCACCTGAGCAGATGGACCGCCTGCGTGAGCTGGGCCAGAACACCCGCGTTATGCACTCGGGCAATTACTCCATCGGCATCGCAGCCCTGCGTCATCTAGTGGCCCAGGCCACACGCGAGCTGCCCGGCTTTGACTGCGAGATCGTCGAGACGCACCACAACCAAAAGGTCGACGCCCCGAGCGGCACCGCCAAGCTACTGCTCGACGCCGTCGTCGAAGCTGAACCCGAGGCAGGCTACCACCCCGTCTATGGCCGCGAGGGCATGTGCGGCGCGCGTGGCCCCAAGGAGATCGGAATGCACTCGCTGCGCGGCGGCACCGTCGCCGGCGTGCACGAGGTTAGTTTCTTTGGCCAGGACGAGGAGGTCACGCTCACCCACCGCGCCACGAGCCGTCAGATCTTTGTCAACGGCGCCTTGGCAGCCGCGCAGAAGCTCGTCACCCGCGAACCCGGCTTCTATACGTTCGACAAGGTCATGTTTGCCTAACCGGGTATCAACCGAATCCACCCAAAGGAGAGATAGCAAATGAGCAACGCAGCCGAGATGGATGCACAAGAGATTATCAACTACATCGCCGCCGCGCCCAAAAAGACGCCCGTCAAGCTGTACGTGCGCGAGAAGCCGGGCATGAAGGTTGCCTGGGGCAACGCACATGTCTACGGCGGTCGTCGTGGCAAGACCGTCTTTGGCGACTGGGATGAGCTTAAGGCCATCCTCGATGCCAATGCCGATTCCATCGATTACTACGACGTTGAAAACGATTGCCGCAACTCCGCCGTGCCTATGCTCGACCTTAAGGGCATCAACGCCCGCATCGAGCCGGGCGCGATCATCCGCGACCGCGTCGAGATTGGCGACCGTGCCGTCATCATGATGGGCGCCATCATCAACATCGGCTCCGTCATTGGCGAGGGCTCCATGATCGACATGGGCGCCGTGCTGGGCGGCCGCGCCACCGTGGGC
>CABQZS010000155.1 GCA_902468695.1 uncultured Collinsella sp. | reverse complement strand
TGCGAACATTTGGTGGGCGTTAGAAGATTTGAACTTCTGACCTCTTCCGTGTCAGGGAAGCGCTCTCCCCCTGAGCTAAACGCCCGATCAAGGGTGCGCAAGCGCGCAAGGGATAATATAACGGAGCCTGAACTCGGTGGCAAGAACATTTTTAAAAATCGCTTACATTGTGGAATTCGGGGGCTTTGTCATATCCATCTCAAAAGTGCCTGCTGCCGCGATTTGGCTGTCGCATAATGCAAGGCCATTGCGGTATCGAGCTATGGAAAGACGCCTGCGGAATTGTCCTACCGATAAGCGGACAAGCCTCCAGCTGGTGCCTTCGCCGTGGTAAGGTAAGCCGAATTGTTTCCAGGCTGTTTCGGGGGAGTGGAATGAGCAAAGAGTGTGTCGAGCAGGTCGAAGGCGCAGGGGCTTCGGTGCCGATGACCGATATATCGAACATTGATGTGCCCGAGGGCACCGACGAGCTCAGCCGCAATACCCGTCGCGCATGGCGCGACCGCCTGAACAGCGCTTCGACGCGCAAGATGATCACGGGCGTCTTGGCTACGCTGGTGGGCGGTTCGTTTTGGGGCTTCTCGGGCACCAGCGCGAGTTTTTTGTTCGATACCTACCATGTCGATACGCTGTGGCTTATGAGCGTGCGTCAGATTCTCGCCGGCCTGCTCTTTATGGCTGTGGTTGTCACGCGCGACCGCGCACGCCTGGTCAAGCTTTGGACGACGCCCGCTGATCGCAAGCAGCTGCTGCTCTTTACCGCTTTTGGCCTGCTGTTCAACCAGTTTTGCTATCTTTCGGCCGTGCGCCTGACGAACGCCGGAACCGCGACGGTGCTCCAGTGCCTGCAGCTCGTTATCATCATGGGCTACGCCTGCGTGACCGATCGCCGTATGCCGCGTACTCGCGAAGTCATCGGCATTGGCCTGGCTCTGGGTGGAACCTTTTTAATCGCCACCGGCGGCGACCCCACCAGCCTGAATATCTCGCCGCTTGGCCTGGCAGCAGGTCTTATGTGTGCGGTCAGCGCCGCGTGTATGGCGGTGATTCCCGCCAAGATCCTGCCCGAATACGGCAGCCCCATCGTCACGGGCTCGGCAATGCTCACGGCGGGCGTGGTCTCGTGCGTCTTCGTGCAGCCCTGGGCGCATATGCCGGCGCTCGACGCTGCCGGCATCGAGGCGCTCGCGGTGTTCGTGGTTATCGGCTCGTTTTTTGCTTACATGCTTTATATGCAGGGCGTTAAGGACATCGGCTCGGTGCGCGCGAGCCTCATCGGAACTGTGGAGCCGGTTTCGGCGACCATCACCAGCGCCGTTATGCTGGGGACGGTGTTTTTGCCGACCGACCTTATCGGCTTTGCCATGATCATCGTGATGATGTTCCTCACGGTGTAGCTGGCGCCTCCGCCAAGACAGAAAAGGTGTTGTGCCGCATTTTCGCCAATTGATGTCCGTGTCTGGAGTTTAGCTGTCGATGCTCAAAATGCCATAAACTAGTAATGTTATGGACTTTTTCATTGCGACTCAATTGCGAGGATTTCTTTATGGCTGGTAATCACTTTAAGGGCAGCGATAGCGGCCGCCCTGCAGTTCCGCCGCGTCCGAACGGGGCTGGTAAGGCCGGCACGCCGGGCGGCGCTGGACAGGGCGGTTCCGGTAAGCGCGTGTCCCCGGGCGAGACGGCGATGTTTACCGCTCTGTACGAGCAGTCTCAAAAGGCAAAAAAGACCGGCCGTGCAAGAGGGAATGTCTTTGCGGGCGGTGCAACCTCCGCGTCGCAGCCGAGCGGAGCTCCTTCGGCACCTGCGAACAGCGCAGGTGCTGCCAACGCCGCGAATGCCGCCGGCAACGTTAATACCGGCAAGGCCGACAACAATACTCCCTCTGCCGGTGGCGCGGGGCTTACGGGTAACCTTGGCACGATCTACACCGGCGCCTCCGAGACTGGCACGTTCGCCCGCCTGGATGATAGCGGTGCCGAGTTTGCGGGCTCGGGTTCCAAGGAAGATTATTACGATTTTGGCTTGAACTACGGTAGTGACGCTTCGTCGAGTTCGACCTCTGACGGTCTGGTCCGTCATCGCCATCGCAAGGGCGAGCGCAAAAAGCGTCATACTGGCGCCATTATTGCCGCTGTAGTCGCGGTGCTTCTCGTTGCGCTTGGCGCAAGCGGCTTGATGCTGCTTAACTCGGCAAAGACCGTAAAGAGCGAAGCGAAGGAGGCTGTCGAGATCGTCGGTGGCCTTAAGGACAAGGTCACGTCGGGCGATTTTTCGACGCTGCCTGACGACGCGAAGAAGATCGATGAGCTCTGTAACAGCATGAAGGCGGAGACCTCGAGCCCGCTGTGGACGGCGGCTTCGTTTATCCCGGTGTATGGCAGCGATATCAATGCGGCCCGCACCATGATTGACGCCCTGTCCGATGTCTCGAGCAATGCGCTGGTTCCCATGGCCGATAACCTTTCGCAGGCTACGCCCGGCAAGCTGTTCCAGGACGGCATGATTAACGTGTCCGCGCTGCAGGCGGTCGCCGATTCGCTTTCCAGCAGCTCGAAGGTGTTCAAGAGCGCCAACGAGAAGGTCCAGGGCATTGGCGATACTCATATTTCCCAGGTGACCGAGCTGGTCGATAAGGCCAAGGACGGCTTTGCCACCCTCAACGGCGCGGTTGACGCGGCGGAGAAGGTCGCCCCCGTCCTTCCCCAGATGCTCGGCGCCAACGGCCAGACGCGTCATTATCTTGTGCTCGCGATGAGCAACGTCGAGATCCGCGCCTGCGGCGGTTTCCCCGGTTCTCGCGGCGTGATGTCGGTGACTGACGGTAAGCTCGAACTGGGCGATTTTGTCAAAGTCGACATGATGAAAGAGCCTTTGAGCCCGCTTCCCATCACCGATGAAGAGGCAAACTTGTTCACGACCGGATGGGGCCTGACCGGATTCAACACGCTCGGATACACGATGGGCGACGTTACGATGACGCCTGATTATCCGCGTGCGGCTCAGCTTGTCAGCGATATGCAGAAGGCCATTGTCGGAGATGACATCGACGGCGTATTTGCAGTCGATCCGGTATTTTTGCAGTATATGCTCGGCGTTGTAGGTGGCACACAGCTTCCTGACGGCACCGTCGTTGATGGAAGCAACGCTGCAAAGGTGCTGCTGCACGATATTTATTGGAATTACCCGGTAGAGGAACAGGACGCCATTTTTGCGGCGGTTGCCGGATCAGCTTTTAACAAGATTGTGGACGAACTGGGCTCCAGCGATATTACTAAGATTGCTGCCGCCATCGAAAAGGGCGCTTCCGAGGGTCGCATCCTCATGTATTCGAGAAATGATGACGAGGAAAAGGCCGCGAAGGCTCTTGGAATATCGGGCGCTCTCCAAACCGATACGTCGGAGGCTCCGATCTTGGGCGTCTATGTGAACAACTACAGCTATTCAAAGATGGATTGGTTCCTCGATAAGCGAGTCACCATCGATTCTTCGGTTGAAAATGCCGATGGCTCGACGACGTATCGAGTGACCACCACGCTCAAGAACACGATGACCCCCCAGGAGAAGGCCGAGATGCCTGGTTATTTCCAGGGCCATAACGGCATTAGCCAGGATATTGACGATGAGGTGCTGAGGCTTTATCTCTATGCTCCTGCGGGAGGCAGCATTTCGGATATTAAGACTTCGGGCTCCGGTTCTATCGAGATGAACGAAGCGACGCACGATGGCTTGAAGGTTGCATGGGGCGGTGTCCACATGCTTCTTGGACAAGACATAAAGGTCGAGTATACGGTCACGACTTCGAAGGACTCTGGGCACAAAGAGCTTAAGGTTCGTACCACGCCAACCGCTCAAACGTTCGAACAGGATAAGTAAGATATGAAGTACTTTGGCACCGACGGCTTTCGCGGCGAGGCCAACGTTGGGCTGACGGTAGAGCACGCTTATAAGATTGGCCGTTTTGTGGGCTGGTATTACGGCGCCAACCGCAGTGCTAAGGCGCGCGTTATCGTGGGCAAGGACACACGTCGCTCGAGTTATATGTTCGAGGCGGCGCTGGTGAGCGGTCTGGTCGCGAGCGGTGCGGACGCCTATATGCTGCACGTGATCCCGACGCCGGGCGTGGCGCATCAGACCGTGGAGGGCTGCTTCGATTGCGGCATCATGATCAGCGCGAGCCACAACCCGTTTTGCGATAACGGCATTAAACTCGTCAATAGCGACGGTTTTAAGATGGACGAGGACGTACTGGAGCTCATCGAGGACTACATCGATGGCAAGAGCGAAGTTCCGTTGGCCGCGGGCAACCACATCGGTGCCACGGTGGACTACATGCAGGGCCGCAACCGCTACATTGCTTCGCTCATTGCAAGTGCGAACTTTTCGCTGCAGGGCGTCAAGATCGGTATCGACTGCGCCAACGGCTCGGCTTCCTCGGTGGCCAAGCCGGTGTTTGACGCGCTCGGTGCCGACGTGCGCGTGATCAACGCCGCGCCCGACGGCTTTAACATCAATGTCGACTGCGGCTCCACGCATATGGAGCGCCTGCAGCGCCACGTGGTGGAACAGGGTCTGGATGTGGGCTTTGCCTACGACGGCGATGCCGACCGCTGCCTGGCCGTGGACGAGCGCGGCCGCGTGGTCGACGGCGACCAGATCCTGTACGTGTGCGGCGTGTACCTGAACAAGCACGGGCGCCTCTCGGGCGGTACCGTGGTGCCGACGATCGCCAGCAACTTTGGCCTGGTCAAGTCGCTGGAGCTTGCCGGTCTGAGTGCCGTGACCAGCGGCGTGGGCGACCGTCACGTGTATGCCAAGATGCGCGAGGGCGGCTACAGCCTGGGCGGCGAGCAGACGGGCCATACGATCTTTGGCGATATCGAGCGCACGGGCGACGGCATTATGACCTCGCTGCGCGTGATGGAAGTGATTCGTGCCGAGCGCGAGACACTCTCGCAACTCACGGCTCCGTGCAAGCTGCTGCCACAGGCGCAGGTGGCCGTGCACGTGGCGGACAAGGACGCCGCGCTCGAGAACATGGGCGTGCAGAACGCCATCGCCGAGGCCGAGGCTGCGCTGGCAGGCGAGGGCCGCGTGCTCGTGCGCAAGAGCGGAACCGAGTCGGTTATCCGCGTGCTGGCCGAGGCGCCCGACCAAGCATCCGCCGATGCCGCCATGAAGCGCATCTCAAGTGTTCTGGAGGCTCTTTAGTTACGCGGTTTTACCAAACCGCGTAACTGCTCGACGCTGCAAAGGTAGTCATTGGGGACGTTCTTAAACGACTAGGTGGAAAGGGGACGCTGCGGATTGGTTCCGCGGCGTCCCCTTTGCGTCGGCGTGTCGGTTATGCCCTACAGCTCGTAGAGCGTGGTGAACTTGTCCTGCAGGTAGCTGCAGTAGTAGCGGGCATCGAACGCCATGCCGCACGCGCCCTTGATGAGCTCCGGCGCGTCCTTGGCGCGGCCCCACTGCCAAATGTGCTCGCCCAGCCAGGCGCGGACGGGTGTCAGGTCGCCGCTCGCGCAGGCGCCGGTAAGGTCGACACCGTCGCGGCACATGGCCGGCACAAACATGGCGTCGTAGGCGCTGCCCAGCGCATAGGTGGGGAAGTAGCCAAACGAGCCGCCGCTCCAGTGCGTATCCTGTAGGCAGCCGTGTGTGTCGTCGGGAACGGGAATGCCCAGGTACTCATCCATGAAGCGGTTCCAAAGCGCGGGGATGTCCTTGGCCGTGGCCTCGCCGGCAAACAGCATGCGCTCGATCTCGTAGCGCACCATAACGTGCAGCGGATAGGTGAGCTCGTCGGCCTCGGTGCGGATCAGCGAAGGCTGCGCGATGTTCACGGCGTGGTAGAGCGTGTCCTCGTCGACGTCGCCGTAGACCTCGGGTGCGTGGCGGCGCAGCACCTCGAGCAGCGGTCCCATAAAGGCGCGGCTGCGACCCACGGTGTTCTCGAAAAAGCGGCTCTGGCTCTCGTGGATGCCCATGGAGGTGCCGCCCTCAAGACAGGTGCGCGCATAGGCGGGATTGACGCCCAGCTCGTACATGGCATGTCCCGCCTCGTGGATGATGCTGTAGACGTTGGAGATGCAATCGTTCTCGTAGATGTGTGTCGCGATGCGCGCGTCACCCACGGCAAAGCCCTCGCTAAACGGGTGTTCGGTAAAGGCAAGCGTGGTGTCGTTCAGGTTCAGGCCGACGAGCTTCATAAGGTCGAAGCTCATGGCGCGCTGGGCGGCCTCGGGCACGCG
>CABQZS010000154.1 GCA_902468695.1 uncultured Collinsella sp. | reverse complement strand
GGCGTGTGGCTGTGGTGGTTATTCCGAGGCCTGCGGCGGCGATTCCTGCGAGTGCGATTGTGCTCGGCGCTGCGTCGCCCGTGTTTGCGAGCTTGCCGGCGGTCGTATTTGCTTGCTTGCTGCTGCTCGAGTTCGCCTGCTTGGTGGAGCTTGGTAGGGCGTCTTTGCCGGTTGCAGGTGAGGCAGCGGGCGGTGTCGCCTCGGCGGGTTGCGTTGAGCCGGAGGGAGGCACTGTCTCGGCGGGTTTCGTTACCTCGGGCGAGGTGGCCTTGTCTGCCGCGGCCTTTGCCTCTTCGTATGCCTTGCAGGCGTCGTCATAGGCCGCTTGTGCCTTTTCCAAATCGCTAAGGAGCGCATTTCGCTTGGCTATGTCCTCGTCGATGTGGGCTTTAGCTTCCTCTGCCTCACTTTCGAAATACTGAACCTGTTTTTCCTGGCTTTCGAGCCGGCGTTGGTAGCGGTGAAGATCATCTTCGCAAGATTCTTCTCGCCTTTCTGCCGACATGATCTCACTGCGCAACTGCTTAATATGCTCCTTAATAGCTGTGCTGGGCGCCTCGTCGCCGAGCTCCTTGAGTACCTTATCTAATTCTGCCTGAAGGCCGCTTGTCCGGTTGTGGGCCTCATCGTATTTGGCTTGGGCTGCATCGACGTTCGCTTGCATGGCGGGCAGGGGTTCCCTCCGTTTGGCGGCTTCCGTCACCACCATGTCGTGGATCTCTTGAAAACTGGCAATGTCATCATCGATTTCCGCAAGTTTTTCGGGACTTGCGGCGTCTTTTGCGGCCTCGAGGTTTTTGAGCGCTTCCTGCATGGCTGCATACGCTTTTTCTTTTGCGGCGGCCGCGTCTTCCGTCTGCAAGGCAACTGCACCGGTGGGGGAGCTGGTTTCTGCCGCGATCGCCGCTGCGGGGGCGATTCCCGCGACAAGTGCCGCGGAAAGGGCGATGCCCACAGTTGCTCGTCTTGCTCTTCTTGCGAGAATGTCGTTCATCTCGGCACCTCATTTCAAGGGTCGGCG
>CABQZS010000153.1 GCA_902468695.1 uncultured Collinsella sp. | reverse complement strand
CGCTCGTCGCCGCCGTCTTGTGCCTGCTGCTCGCCGGCGTCTTTGCGCTGCTGGGCATGGAGGTCTCGTCCAACCATGACTTTACCTGGGTCTACCCCCTGTGCATCCTGCTCGAGTGGGCCATCATCACCGTGCTCATGACCGGCTTGTTCTTCCTGTTCCAGCGCCACGGTGCAGCTCCCGCGGTCCTGGCCTTTGCCCTATTTGTCCTGGGCATTGCCGAATTCTTCGTCATCACGTTTAAATCCATGCCCATCCAGCCGGGTGACCTTTCGGCCATCTCCACCGCCGCCGCGGTCGCCGGCACCGGCTACACCTTCTCGATCTCGCTGTTCTGCGTGCTGTCCATGGGCTTTACCGCCATCGCCATGCTGCTGTGCGAGTACGCCGGCCTGGTCGCGCCGCATCGCCAGAAGGGCACCGCCAACGCCAAGCGCATGCTGCTCACCAACCTGCTCGTCGCCGTGCTGTGCCTGGGCGGCGTGACCGCGCACGTCACGCTTATCGACTACTACAACACCCTCGGCATCACCGTCTACACCTGGCGCCCGCTCGAGAGCTACTGGCGCGAGGGCTACCTGCCCGCTTTCATTAGCGCAGCGCAGTCCATCAAGCCGCCCAAACCCGCCGACTACTCCGTCGACGATGCCAAGGCCACGCTCAAAAAGTACGCCAAGGCCTACGACAAGTCCGACGCGGCCAAGAGCGACGGGCGCGCCGCCGCAAAGGAGCAGTTCGACAGCGAGAAGCCCACGGTCATCGCCATCATGAACGAGACCTTCTCGGACCTATCCATCTACCAGAACATGCGCGCCGACTACGAAGGCCCGCAGTACTTTAAGAACCTGTCCAACTGCCTCAGCCGCGGCAAGCTCTACGTGAGCGCCTACGGCGGCGGCACCGCCAATACCGAGTTTGAGTTTATGACCGGCAACTCCATGGCCAACCTGGGCTCGGGCGTGTATCCGTACACCATCTACAACATGGAGACGACCGGGAACCTGGCAGAGCAGTTCAAGTCGCTCGGATATTCCACCACGGCCATGCACCCCAACCACGCCACCAACTGGAACCGCGAGAACGTCTACAAGGACTTTGGCTTTGACCAGTTCCTGTCCATCAACGACTTCCAGGGGGCCGACACCCTGCGCGGCATGGTGACCGACCAGGCTACCTACGACAAGATTCTTGAGCTGCTCGACCAGAACGCCGATCCGCAGTTTATCTTCGACGTGACCATGCAGAACCACTCGGGCTACGACACGGGCCTGCTGCCGGCCGACAAGCAGATGCATCTCAACATCGACACGACCGACCTGGACACCAAGACCGTCGAGGACGGCACGCTGTCCGATGTCGACGAGTATGTCTCGTGCATCGAGCAGTCCGACCAGGCGCTGCGCTACTTCCTCAACGCCCTGAGCAAGCTCGACCGTAAGGTGGTCGTGGTGTTCTGGGGCGACCACCAGCCGTTCTTCCCGTCCAAGTTCAACGACAAGTGGTTTACCGACGAGGACGACGCCACCCACCAGGAGCGCTTGTGGCAGACTGACTACATCATTTGGGCCAACTACGACGTTGCCGGCTGCGACCAGACGAGTGAGGTCGACGACCTGTCCACCAACTACCTGTCCACCCAGCTGATGCAGCTGATCGGCGCACCGCTGACCGACTACCAGAAAGCGCACATGACGCTGCGCGAGTCGCTGCCCGCCATCAACTCGGTCGGCTACGAGGACGCCAGCCTGTGCTGGGCGCTCTCCTCCAACGTCACCGGTGACGACGCCGCCGCCGCAGCCGCCACCAAGGCGCGCGAGGATTACGCCAAGATGCAGTACTACGAGATGTTCCGCGATGGCAAGAACGTCTATACGGAGCACTTCCAGACCGAGGCCAACGAGACCGACCCCAACCTGGCACCGGGTACGACCAAGATCAAGTAGCTGCTAGCTGCTGAGCCACAACTGAAACGTCTGTCCAGGCGGAGGCATATAAGATTCCCTGCTCGGACAGTCCTGCGCAAGACGAAGGCCACATTAAGTGGCCTTCTTTGCGTGCGGAACTCGCGATGAACCTTATATGCCTCCGCCTGGACAGACGCCCTGATGTTGGGGCGTGGCTTGTCTTGGGTGTATCGCCGAACATATATAAGTTGAAGGCCACGTTATGTGGCCTTCTTTGTTTGCGGAAAGTGTGTCCCGGAATTCTTGTCTGGAATGGGATGCAGTTTCCGCTTGGGACCCGATTGGGAAAGTGCGTCCCACTTTGGGGGCTGATTCTGGGACGTGGTTTCCGGTTGGCTCTCATTGGGAAAGTTCATCCCATTTCTCGGCCTAATTATGGGACGCAGTTTCCCGTTGAGGACCCTTTGGGAAAGTGCGTCCCGGTCTGGGCGCTCAAACTGGGATGGATTTTCCGGATGAGGGCTTGACGGAAAATGTGTCCCGTTCCGGGCGCTAATTGTGGGATGCAGTTTCCGCTTGCGGAGTCTCCACTCAACAGAAAACCCGGGTGGCCTGTTTTTTGGCTACCCGGGTTTTTGGGTTGTCGATATGTTCGACTGGCTACTAGTGGGTCTTGCGGCGCTTGATCAGCATGATGAGGGCTATCACTACGAGCGTTGCTCCCGCTGCTGCTGCGGTGGCGGCTAGGGCGAATGTTTGGTCGCCGGTGTTTGCGAGGTTCTTCGCTGTGGTCGTAGTCTTGACCTTGGTGTCGGTCTTAGCTCCGTTGTCGGACTTGGGCTTGTCCGGGTTCGTCGGGGTCTCAGGAGTCTCGGGGTCCTTTGAGCCTTCGGAATCGGTTGGGCCGGCGGTGTTTACCAGCGCATGGTCCAGGAACTTCTTGGCGCCCGCACTTGCCTGTGAGAACAGGCGGCGCGTGCGGATCGGGGTGGCGTTCACCGTTGTGGGCGCCGTCTCCTCGGCCTCGATATTCACGAGCGTCGTGCCGGTGTCGAGGCCCACGTCGTTGTATCCCACGTGGCAGTAATACTGCGCACCGTCATCGTCTGCGGTCAGGTCAATCTCGAGCTTTGAGGCCGTTCCAGCCGCGAGGTTGCCATCGGCACCCACGAGCTTAAACTCTGTCTCGCCGCGGCCCTTGCGGTACCACATATAGGTCGGTGCCAGCCCTGTTTCGCTATCGTCGGCACCGAGTTGCTTCACATGGCCAATCGCCGAGAGCGTCAGGTGGCTTCCCGCCGTGCGCTCAACCGAAGAGTCGTATCCAAGATCCGACCCCTCCGCAGCATCCGCCGCAGGTCCGCTCACGGTCATCATCATGCCATCAGGCATGGTCTTGACCGTGATGATTGCCGAGCGAATACCTGTTTCGGTCGTGGATCCATTCTTAACGGCGGCGATGGCGAATCGATACTCCGTATTGGGCTGCAGCCCATCCCACTTGAGCGAGGTCTGCGTGTTGTCGGCAATCTTCCAGCTATTGACGACCGCATCCGCCGCATTGCTCTGCAGCATGCCCACGCCGTAGCTAAAGCCACTCTTGTTTGCGAGTACATCGTCCCAGCTAAACGTAACGCTGGTCGAATCGACGGCGTTTGCCGTAAAGCCCGTCACGGCCGGCGCGTCGGGCATCTCGACGTCCTTAACGTCATAGCCCACGATCCAGAACTGGTCGGTGTCCTTGGTGCCGAGCTTGTCGCCCGAGTCTGCCTCGAACTTGTCGACATCCACCGCGTTGACGCCCAGACGCCACACAAAACCGTACTTGCCCTGCGCGGCCTCGGGCAGGTTGTCGACGGTGCCGCCGTATTCGGTCGATTCACTCGAGGAGTTACCCGTAGTAAAGCCGGCGTTGGCACCAAAGCACAGGCCGCCAAACAACTCGTGCTTTGCGAGCTTCGCGCCCATGACAACGCTGCCGTTCAGCGTCAAGCCGAGCTCGAGCTCCTGCTCCTTGCCCTCCTCGACTTCGATGGTCTGCTCAATGCTCGCCCCCCGACTGCGCGGCGGCGCCGTTAAACCCATCGTGCGTGTAGGCGCGCGTTACGCCAGGCTTGCCCAGGCCAAAGGAATCCCCAACGGGAGTCTCGCCGTTGAGCGTCGTTTGATAGGTTCCGGGTTCTCCCGACCGGTTGGTCAAAAAGTAGCTGAGCGGCGTCATATTGTGCTGTTTGGCAATGCGGTCATAGGCCTCGACATTAACGACCGAGGTCTGCGCGCCAAGCGACACGGGCGCCGCCATCACGCCCTTGCCACCAGTTTCCTCATTTTCGATCTCATACTCGTAATAGACCATCGGAATCGTGTAGAGCACGGCCTTGTCACCCTCGCCGGCATGCGACTCATAGCTTACGCTTGCGCTGACCGTGCGCTCGCTCCGGTAGTCATAGCATCCCTCGGCGGCAAAATCGACTGAAGCATTCATCGCGACCAGGGGCGGACCGGTCTGCACCTCGACGGCAACGCCCAACTCGGCGCCAATGGTATAGCCCTGGGATGTCCCCGTGCCCTTTTCCTCTCCGTATGACGTGCCGCCCAACACCAGATAGCCGTATGCCTGCTCCAGATCCTCAACATAGGGCGCATCCTGCAGCACGGCAAGCACGCGCGGGTTGGTATAGACCTTGTAGCGGTCCTTGTACGTGATCTTGACGCTGTCGTTGTCGACATCGGGCAGCGCGAGCGAGATAAATGTGCCGTAGGTAGTGCCGCGACGGTTGCTCTCGCTAATCACCTGCTCCTCGCCGCGGCGCACCTTTCCGTTCTCGTCGAGCGAAAAATGCGAGGCGGTCATCCAATAGTAGTCATCGTTCTTGCGCAGGTCCTCGTCGCGGTGCTTGCCCACCACAGCGATAAAGCTCTCGTTATAGCGGTCCGAACCCGAGACGCTGCCCGCCTTGACGTCGCTGATCCACACCTGCTCTATACCCTTGTGGTCATGCTTGTTGCTGCTGTTGTATTGCTGACCGCTCATGCTCATGGTTCCGACCATGGAACCCAAGCCCTGGGCCCCGCTCTGCGCCGTGTTGCAGGCAAAGTCGCGGAACACATCGCCGCCCACGAGCACCTCGTCGACCGCCGGCTGCTCAGACAGACCGTCAAGGTTGGCAGTGGCAAGGGCAATAGGCGCCAAGGTGCACGGATAGCGCTTATCCTGAGCACTATCCTTCCATGCGCTGCTGGGCACATGCATCAGTCCATAGGAGGCAAGGAGCCCGTCTCTGTATTCCTTGCAATCGGATAGTTTGAACTCGCCAGACTCCGAGTCAAAATACGCGTAGCGGTACAGCGCGCCGTACAGCCCCTTGCTGCCGTCATAGGCGTCGTAATCAAAAGCGCTGCGTTGCCAGTCATAGCCCGCAAGAATAAGGCCCGTGACGGTTTCACCCGTCTTCTTTCCTTCTTCATCGTAGGCGGCAAACGTGCCGAACGTCGCATTCGCAGCGACCATGGTCTTGCCGTTCGAGGAGAGGGAGATTGCGCCCGCGTCACCCAGAGCATCGACATGGACGAGTGCACCCTTGGATGCATCCCACGAGAACAGCTCGCAATGCGTTGACTTGGCGATATTCTTTTTGCCGTAGGGTGCCGAGACCACGATGGCGAGGTCATCGCAAAAATCGCGGTCGAGGTCTCCGGCAGCCAGCGAAACGACAGGAGCTGACTGCAGCTGCGTCCAAGAGTCGTTCCCGCCCTCGTTGTGCGTGGTGTAGTCCGCGGCGTTACCGGCGTCGATTTTGACGACACTCTGACTCCAGTTGCCGCCCTCCAGGTCGTACATATCGACTACAGCCTTACGCACGCCGCTCTCGTCGACATAGCAGCCCGCATAGACAAAAAGCTCGTCCACGCCGTCACCATCGACATCGCCCGCCTCGACATCAAAGACGGCGTCGTGCTCTTGCAGGTAGCCGGCGTTCAGATACTTAAAACGGCCTCCGTCCATCATATTGGTGTTGACCGTCACCGGCAGGCGCGTATCAAGGCTGCGTGTGCGCCCGTTGCTAAACGAATAGAGGACCAGCTCAACCTTTCCGGCGTACGACTTGCCGTCGATCGTCGTGGACGAGCTGTCACCATAGGCGCGAAGCTCGGCAACGCGGCTCTTTTTGCCCGTTTTGGCATCGCTGCAGAACTCAACGCTTGTGGCGTGAATGCCCGAGAAGCCGTTGTTGTCGTTGGCAAGTACCGTCGAGGACTCATTGTTGCTCAGATACGACCAGGTGCCGCCACCGTAGTCGCTATGCTTGTAGAGGTCGCTGTTCGTATCGAAATTGTTGACGTTTTGCCAGAACTTTGCGGCGCCCCACACACTTCCATAGCCATCGGTGAGTTTGCTGCTGCCGCCAATGTCACCGCGCTCGACGTTCTCGAGCTTGTCGCGCAGAGTGTAGCGATTGCCATGGCTACCGTTAGCTGCCATATAGACCTCGCTGCGCGTGGCAAACGTCGTGGGGGTATCAGTGGAATAGGGGCCAACGGTATCGGCCGGAATGTCCTCGCTCGTGCCCAGACCCAGGGCTTGATAATCCTGCTCGGTCATATCGGTGATTGCGGGCGCGTCTGCCGCCTGGGCAACCTGGGGCGTGGCCGTGAAGCAGGCGACGCTCGTGGCGATCAACGCAGCAAGCGCCGCCGTCCCAACAAGCGGGATTTTCGACAGCCTACGGATACGGGGGTGTGGAACGCACATGAGGGACCTCGCTTTATTCGAGTGGAGTGGACTCATTTTTGCAAATGATACATCCGATGCCCGATATCACGTGTCTCATTTTCGCCAACGGCGTGTCTCATTTTTGAGAATCCGAGATGCCGCGGAAATCTTATCCCAGCTCAAAGGCCATTTCTGGGATGTATTTTCCGCTTGAGCCTCATTGGGAAACGGCGTCCCACTTTGAGGGCTGATTATGGGATGCATTTTCCGGTTTTGCTCTCATTGGGAAAATGCATCCCGTTTCTTGACCGAATAATGGGACGCAATTTCCCGTTGGAGCGCCTTTGGGAAATTGCGTCCCACTTCGACCGCCCAGAGTGGGATGCACTTTCCGCAAAGCACCTCAACGGGAAACTACGTCCCATTCCAAAGGCAAATTCCGGGACGCATTTTTCGAAAGCCTGCCCATCCGGAAAGCCCGTCCCACTTTGGACGCATCCGGGCACGGAACCATCGACCTATCAGGCCTCCCATCAATAAAGAGGCGTCCTCCCGGACGGCGGGGCACGAAGTTCATCGCGAGTTCCGCACGAAAAGAAGGCCACTTAATGTGGCCTTCGTCTTGCGCAGGACTGTAGAGCAGGGAACTTCGTGCCCCGACGCCCGGGAGGACGTTTCATTTAGAAAGATGGACCGACCGCCGTCAGCGATGGGAGCTACTCCCCCAGCACGGCCTTTTTGGCGGCTGCAGCCATGTTGTCCAGATCTTCCTTGGTGGGGTGATCCTTTGCGGCGACCCAGTTATCGAGCAGCAACTTAGCGCGGGCGTTGTCGGGATCTTGCTCGAGCATGGCCTCGTAGCGCTGCTTGACCGCGGGACCCATCTTGCCCTGGCACATTGCCCAACCCACAAGCTCGGCATCATCGGCCAAATTGGAGGTCACGCGATCGATAATCTGCCGGTAATAGCTCTGATCAGCACCAAAACCACAGGTACCAAACAGAAAGACGCGCTTGCCGTGCAAGGCGGAGAGCAACGCCGCGACCGAAGGCGTGCATGCGCCCTTGTCGCACCAAAAGCCAACGAGCACCGTATCGGCAGCGCAGGCACCCTGCGCCTCGCGCGCAACTTGATCTGCATCCACATCATCGCTCAGCGCGGCAGCGTGAATAAACTCGACGCCTGCAGCCTGTAGGGCACGCTTGATTGCGCCCGAAACCATCCTGGTATTACCGCTCTTGCTGTTGACCACCAAAGAGCATGTCATAGTCACGTTGCTCGTTTCCCCCAAAACTAAAGCCACTAATGCAATTTATTAGATGAATATCTTAGTACTAACGTGACAGATGTAAACCACCTTCTGCCGATTGGCGACATGGGCGGCACCGATGGGGGCAAAACGTCCGCAGCTCAAGCCCCCAAATACTTAAGACGCGGGACAAACAAACCTGATTCATTTGCCCCACGGACTTGCTCACTGGGCAAACTGGCTGCGGTAGAGCTCGGCATAGAAGCCGCTCGCCGCTATCAGCTCGTCGTGCGTGCCGCGCTCGATAATCTCGCCATCGCGCATTACCAAGATGCAATCGGCGTTGCGAATCGTCGACAGGCGGTGTGCCACGACAAAGCTCGTGCGGCCAGCCATGAGCTCGTCGAATGCCGCCTGCACCTGCAGCTCGGTACGCGTATCGATGCTCGACGTTGCCTCGTCCAGCAGCAGAATCGCCGGATCGGTGAGCATGACGCGCGCGATGCACAGCAGCTGCTTTTGACCCTGGCTAAACGTGCCGCCGTCCTCGCCGATCACCGTATCGTAGCCGCCTGGCAGCTGCACGATAAACTTGTGCGCATGAGCGCGCTTGGCGGCCTCGACAATCTGCTCGCGCGTGGCATCGGGGCAACCGTAGGCAATGTTTTCGGCCACCGTGCCCTCGAATAGCCAGGTGTCCTGCAGCACCATGCCAAAGGCGTGGCGCAGGCTCGCCCGTGTGTAGTCACGCGAGGAGCGGCCATCGACCGCGATGCGGCCGGCATCGATATCGTAAAAGCGCAGCAGCAGATTGATGAGCGTCGTCTTTCCGCAGCCCGTGGGGCCGACCAGGGCAAAGCGCATGCCGGGCTTGGCCTCGATGCAGATATCCTGCAGCAGCTTACGATCGGGCACATAGCTAAAGTCCACGTGTTCAAAGGTCACCTCGCCCTGCGGGGCGGCAAGCTCTACGGCGTCCGACGCGTCGGGCTCCTGCTCGCGGGCATCGAGCAGCGCAAACATGCGGCGCGCCGAGGCATACGCCGTCTGGATCTGCGTAATGACGTTGGTGACCTCGTTAAACGGCTTGGTGTACTGGTTGGCATAGGATAGAAAGATCTGAACGCCGCCCACCGTAAGCGCCGCGGGCACGCCCGTGATCACGCCCACGCAGCCGATCACAGCGACCACGGCATAGATGATGTTATTGATAAAGCGCGTACCGGGGTTGGAGAGCGAACCCATAAACTGCGCGCGCTCGCCCGCGGTGTAGAGCTCGGCATTGAGGGCATCGAAGCGCTGCTGGGCGTTCGGGCCATAGGCAAAAGCGTCGACAAGCTTTTGCTCGCCTACGTACTCCTCGATATGACCACCGAGTTGGCCCTGGATGCGCTGCTGTGCCGTAAAGCTTTTGTTGGAGAGCTTGGCGATGGCGCCGGCTGCAAAAATGGAAAGCGGCGTGACGAGTACCACCACGAGCGTCATGGTCAGGTTAATGGAGAGCATAAACGCGAGCGTGCCCACGATGGTGATAACGCCGGTGAAAAGCTG
>CABQZS010000152.1 GCA_902468695.1 uncultured Collinsella sp. | reverse complement strand
GCGCCATCGCGTGGACGCCGCGGCCGAGTGCGCGCATGCGCTGCTCGAGGGCTGCGGATTGGCCGCGCTCGACTTGTCCTCCGATGAGGCTGAGGTTCTAGAGCACGGGCTCGATACGCTCGACGCTCGCATGCAGGCACACTTCGACCGCGCGCGTGCACTGGCCGAGTATTTGGCCGCCAACGAAATGGTGCGCAACGTGCGCTATCCCGGGCTGACCTCCCATCCCGACCATGCCATCGCGACCGGCATCCTGGAGCACGGTTTTGGCCCGGCAGTAGAGTTTGACCTGATGGACTGCACCGCGGGCGAATTCTTCAGCATACTTTCGGACGAATTCCGCATATCACCCGCCGGCGGCCCAACAACGCGCCTTTCGGCCCCACGCGGCAAGCAGGGGAGCACCATCCGCCTCTTCGTCGGCACCGACAATCCTCTGGTAGTAGCGTCCACCCTAGACAACGCCCTCCGCAACTAGCTAAATCATCCTCAAATCCATAAGTTGCGGTGAAATAGGGATTGGTTTACGGCTTTATCGGCATAAACAGTCCCTATTTCACCGCAACTTATGAGAAGGGGTTGTGCAGCTAAAAAAGCCCCGTCCCAAATTAGCTACTTTTTGATGCTGGCGATGAGGTCGTTGGCTTTGGTGGCGATGACGTTGTTGATGTCGGCCTGGAGGGTTTCGTAGACTTCGATGGCTCGCTCGCCGGCTTGGGTGAGCGATGATCCGCGGGCTCCGTCGCGCTCGATGAGCTTGCAGCCCAGCTGACCTTCGGCCTCGTTCACAATGCGCCAGGCCTTGGAATACGCCATGCCCATGCTCTTGGCGGCGCGGTTGAGCGAGTGCTCGCGGGCAATACCCTGCAGCAGCAAGACGCAGCCGTGGCCGAACACGCCCGGCAAATCCTTGTCGCACGCTTGAATGACCAACTTTGCCGTCGTCTTGTACTTCATACGCTCCACGTCTTCCCGCTAAAGTGTTTGCTGGGCAAACGCAAAGCCTGCGTCAAACCCTCGTGTGCTCTTCTTAAATCATGCATTGTAGCAGTCAAAGTGCGTTAAGATACTTCCCCAGTATTGGGCGCCCAAGGTTGGGCTGGGTCCTACGAGGCCTGCAGCCGACCGGTCGCATGGAAAAAGGAGAAACATGGCTACGTTCTTTCCCGGTGAGTCCCACACGTTTTCGGAGTATCTGCTGGTCCCTGGCTACTCGTCCTCGCAGTGCATCCCCAACAACGTCTCTCTTAAGACGCCGCTGACCCGCTTCAAGCGCGGTGAGAAGCCGGCAATCACCCTGAACATCCCCATGGTTTCCGCCATCATGCAGTCCGTCTCGGGCGTCGACATGGGTGTCGCGCTCGCTACCGAGGGTGGCCTGTCCTTCATTTATGGTTCCCAGAGCGCCGAGTCCGAGGCCGCTATGGTCAAGGCCGTCAAGGATCACAAGGCCGGCTTCGTTCAGTCCGATTCCACGCTGACCCCCGACATGACCATGGAGCAGGTCATCGAGCTCAAGGAGAAGACCGGTCACTCCACCATGCCGGTCACCGACGACGGCACTCCCAAGGGTAAGCTCCTGGGCATCGTCACCAGCCGTGACTATCGCCCCAGCCGCGATGACCACCAGACGAAGGTCTCCGAGTTCATGACCCCGCGTGAGCAGCTCATCGTGGGCGACAAGAACATCAGCCTCAAGGTTGCCAACGACGTCATCTGGGACAACAAGCTCAACGCCCTGCCGATCGTCGACGACAACGATCACCTCATGGGCATCGTTTTCCGTAAGGACTACGACAGCCACAAGACCAACCCCAACGAGCTGCTCGACGGCGACAAGCGCTACATGGTCGGCGCCGGTATCAACACCCGCGACTATGCCGAGCGCGTGCCGCTGCTCATCGAGGCCGGCGCCGATGTCCTGTGCATCGACTCTTCCGAGGGCTTCAGCGAGTGGCAGAAGCGCACCATCGAGTGGATCCGCGCCAACTACGGCGAGGACGTCAAGGTCGGTGCCGGTAACGTCGTCGACGCCGAGGGCTTCCGCTTTTTGGCCGACTGCGGTGCCGACTTCATCAAGGTCGGTATCGGCGGCGGCTCCATCTGCATCACCCGCGAGACCAAGGGCATCGGCCGTGGCCAGGCTACTGCGCTGATCGACGTCTGCCGTGCTCGCGACGAGTACTACGAGGAGACCGGCGTCTACGTGCCCGTGTGCTCCGACGGCGGCATCGTCTACGATTACCACATGACGCTCGCCCTTGCCATGGGCGCCGACTTTATGATGCTGGGCCGCTACTTCGCCCGCTTCGATGAGAGCCCGACCGAGCGCGTCAACGTCAACGGTCAGTACATGAAGGAGTACTGGGGCGAGGGTTCTGCGCGTGCCCGCAACTGGCAGCGCTACGACCTGGGCGGCGCCGCGAAGCTCAGCTTCGTCGAGGGCGTCGATTCCTACGTCCCGTACGCCGGCTCCCTCAAGGACGGCGTGGGCGGCACGCTTTACAAGGTCAAGTCCACGATGTGCAACTGCGGTGCCCTCTCGATCCCCGAGCTCCAGGAAAAGGCACGCTTGACCCTGGTGAGCTCCACCTCGATCGTCGAAGGCGGCGCTCACGATGTTGTGGTCAAGGATTCGCAGCAGTCTGTGTCTTATCGATAGGATAAGAGCTACATATAAAGGTTGAGTTCCAACCACGTTATTTAGATAAAGCGAGATGCCTGCAAGTCGCAGGCATCTCGCTTGTTGTATTTGCTATCATCAGTCAAGTTAACCTTAGGGTCGGTCGGCTTGGCTTTGTTCGCTACAAGTTCCGCACGCAAAGAAGAGCACTTAATGTGCTCTTCGTCTTGCGCAGGACTGTCCGCAGTAGCGAACAAAGCCAAGCCGACCGACCCCAGCTAAGATTAAAGGAGCTGATATGTGCGATTGCACAGATCATAAGGACGAGATCCCTGCCTACGACGCGCAGGCTATTGAGTCTAGGTGGATGAAGGCGTGGGAGGATTCCAACCTCTTTGCCGTCGACACCGACGACAGCAAGCCCAAGAAGTACGTGCTCGAGATGTTCCCGTATCCGTCGGGCGACCTGCACATGGGCCACGCGCGCAACTATACCATCGGCGATGCCATGGCCCGTCAGGCCCGCATGCGCGGCTACGACGTGCTGCACCCCATCGGCTTCGATGCCTTTGGCCTGCCCGCCGAGAACGCCGCCATCAAGCACAACACGCAGGCTGCCGCCTGGACGTATAAGAACATGGACCAGGCGCTCGCCACGATGAAGCGCATGGGCTTCTCCTATGATCTGGATCGCATGGTCAAGACCTGCAGCCCCGATTATTACCGCTGGGGCCAGTGGATCTTTGAGAAGATGTGGGAAAAGGGCCTGGTCTACCGCAAGAAGAACCCGGTCAATTGGTGCCCCACCTGTAAGACTGTTCTGGCTAACGAGCAGGTTACCGAGGGCAAGTGCTGGCGCTGCGGCACCGAGCCCGAGAAGCGCGACCTGGAGCAGTGGTACTTCAAGATTACCGAGTACTCCCAGGAGCTGCTCGACGATCTGGAGAAGCTCCCCGGCTGGCCCGAGCGCGTCAAGCAGATGCAGGCCAACTGGATCGGCCGCTCCGAGGGCGCCGAGGTCGACTTTACCCTGTGCGACAAGGATGGCGAGCCCATCGAGGGTGACGAGGGTAAGATCACCGTCTTCACCACGCGAGCCGACACGCTCTTTGGTGTCTCCTTCTTTGTCCTGGCTCCCGAGTACGCGCGCCTGCACGAGCTCGTCGAGGGCACGGAGTACGAGGAAGCCGTCACCAAGATCGTCGAGGACTCCAAGCATATCTCTGCCGTCGAGCGTGCCCAGGGCACCCTCGAGAAGCACGGTGCCTTTACCGGCCGCTACGTGGTGAACCCCGTCAACGGCGAGAAGGTCCCCGTGTGGGTTGCCGATTATGTCGTTGCCGACTACGGCACCGGCGCCGTCATGGCCGTTCCCTGCGGCGACCAGCGTGACTTTGAGTTCGCCCGCAAGTACGACCTGCCTATTGTGCCGATCATCCTGGACGATGACGACCGCGCTGCCGTCGAGGCCAGCGGCGAGACCATCGATACCTTCCATGCCGAGAACGTCGACTGGGATTGCGCCCACGCTGCCGAGGGCACGCTCGTCCAGTCCGGCAAGTACACCGGCATGCGCGGCGGTAAGCACTCCGAGGGCGAGGCTGCGATCGTGGCCGACCTCGAGGCCATGGGCTGCGGCCGTCGCAAGGTTGAGTTCCGTCTGCGCGACTGGCTCATCAGCCGTCAGCGCTACTGGGGCAACCCCATCCCGGCCATTCACTGCGAGCACTGCGGCATCGTGCCCGTGCCCGAGGACCAGCTGCCGGTGACGCTGCCCGAGAACCTGGACCTGGGTGCCGGCGAGACCCTCGCCGAGTGCAAGGAGTTCTACGAGACCACCTGCCCGGTCTGCGGTCGCCCGGCCAAGCGTGAGACCGATACCATGGACACTTTCACCTGCTCCAGCTGGTATTACCTGCGCTATACCGACCCGCACAACACCGAGCTGCCCTTCTCCCGCGAGGCGGCAGACCGTTGGATGCCCGTCGATAACTACATCGGCGGCATCGAGCACGCCATTTTGCACCTGCTCTACAGCCGCTTCTTTACCAAGGCACTGCGCGACCTGGGTTTGCTGAGCGTTGATGAGCCCTTCACCAACTTGCTGTGCCAGGGCATGGTCAAGGACGAGAATGGCGACACCATGTCCAAGTCCAAGGGCAACGTCGTGCCCCCGAGCTCGGTCATCGAGCCCTACGGTGCCGACACCATGCGTCTGGCGATCCTGTTTATCGCCCCGCCCGAGAAGGATTTCGACTGGGATCCCAAGGCCGTCGAGGGCGCTAACCGCTTTATTAAGCGCGCCTGGCGTATCGTGTGGCAGCTCGTCCAGTCCGGCGACGCCAACGCGGCCTTTGACAAGTCCGTGCTCGACGAGGTCGCGATGAAGCTCTATCGCGAGCGTCACCGCACCATCGCCAAGTGCACCGAGGACTTCGACCGCGGCCAGTTCAACACCGCGATCTCGGCCGTCATGGAACTCGTCAACGCGGCGAGCGCCTACCTCAACGCCACCGAGGGTGCTGACCGCGATAAGGCTCTGTGCTACGGCGTGGCCAAGGATATCGTGAGCGTCCTTGCTCCCATCTGCCCGTTCTGGGCCGACGAGCTGTGGCACGAGGCACTCGGCTGCGAGGGCAACGCCTACACCGCCGCCTGGCCCGAGTTCGACCTGGCCGAGTCCATCGAGGACACGGTGCAGATCGTCGTACAGGTGCTCGGCAAGGTCCGTGGCCGCATCGACGTCGCCCGCGACGCCTCCAACGAGGAGATGCAGGCTGCCGCCGAGGAAGCCGTTGCCAAGTGGCTTGAGGGCAAGACGGTCGTCAAGGCCATCTGCGTGCCCGGCAAGCTGGTTAACCTGGTGGTCAAGTAAGCGCTGCGCGCATAGCTGGCATCAAAAAGCGAGGGGCGATCCGGCTGGGTCGTCCCTCCTTTTGGTTATGGATGCTTGCGACAACACCCAATTATCCATTTCTTGTGGAGAACCTGTGCTCACGCTGACCTGCGGGTTTGTGTTGTGGTTGCACGTTTGCGCAGGTATTGGTATAGTTTGCTTGCAAATGAAGTTGTAATTGAAAGAAGTGGGGTTTCGGCCCCGCTTCTTTTTTGTATGGATGGAGGTGCCGCAATGGTCAAGACCAAGACCGAGCAGGCGATCATCGACGCGCTCGAGGCCGTTGCTCCCCAGCACGATACCGACATCGTCGACGTTGAGCTCGTGGGTGCCACCAAGGCCCCCTGCGTGCGTGTGCGTATCGAGGGTGCCGAGGGTCAGAGCCTGTCGCTCAATGACGTCACGGCCAACACCAAATGGGTCGGCGATGTGATTGAGGAGCTCGACCCCATCTCTTCGAGCTATACGCTCGAGGTGTCGAGCCCGGGTATGGCGCGTCCGCTGCGCCGCCCGAGTGACTTTGCCCGCTTTGTGGGCGAGAACTGCGAGCTCACCTCCATCGCCACCGAGGGTCGTCGCAAGTACGCCGGTAAGATTGCCGCCGCCACCGAGACGAACGTGACCCTCGAGCTCGAGGACGGCGAGTCCGTCACCCTCGATTTCTCTGATGTTAAAAAGTGCAAGTTGAAGCCCACTTATGACTTCAAGCCCGCGAAGGAAGGAAAGTAAGATGGCAGCATCCGACATGATGTCCGCCCTGATGGAGCTTTGCCAGGAGAAGCACATCGACCAGCTCTACCTGATCGACCGCCTGGAGCAGTCGCTCGCCAAGAGCTATGCCGAGATCCTGCATCTTGAGTGGGGCGCCAAGGTGACCATCGACCGCACCACCGGCAAGATCTACGTCTACCGTCTGGAGCCGATCGACGATTCCATGGACGAGGAGGGCAACTTCACCGAGTTCGAGGAAATCGACGTCACCCCCAAGAACACGAGCCGTATCGCCGCTCAGCACGCCAAGGCCGAGATCAACGCCATCGTGCGCAACTCCGCTCGCGAGCAGATCTACGAGGAGTTCTCTGGCCGCATCGGTGACCTCATCAGCGGTACCGTGCTGCAGTCCACTCCCGACTTTACGATCGTCAAGATTCGCGAGGGCGTCGAGGCCGAGCTTCCGCACTTCGATCAGCGTCGTTACGAGAACGAGCGCAACGAGCGTCCGATGGGCGAGCGCTACCTGCACAACCAGCACATCAAGGCCGTGATCATTGACGTTCGCGACCCCAACTCCAACCTGCAGCCGGTCCGTGGCGAGCACAGCCGTCCGCCGATTGTCATTTCCCGTACCCATCCCGAGCTCATGCGTCGTCTGTTTGAGCAGGAGGTGCCCGAGATCTATGAGGGCACCGTCCAGATCAAGTCGATCGCCCGCGAGCCCGGCCAGCGCTCCAAGGTCGCCGTCCACTCGCTCGACGATCGTCTGGATCCCGTGGGCGCCTGCGTCGGCCCCAAGGGCAGCCGTGTTCGCGCCGTCGTGGGCGAGCTCCGTGGCGAGCGCGTCGACGTCATCCTGTGGGATGCCGATCCGGCCGTCTACGTCGCCAACGCCCTGTCGCCTGCCAAGGTCACCCGCGTCCTTATCGACGAGGAGAAGGCCTACGCCGGCGTCATCGTGCCCGATGACCAGCTGTCCCTCGCCATCGGCAAGGAGGGCCAGAACGCCCGCCTCGCCGCGCGCCTGACCGGCTGGCACATCGATATTAAGTCCGAGACCCTTGCCGCCGACATCCTCAAGAACGTTCCCGTTCACGAGGAGCCCGCCGCCGACCTGATCGGTGACGAGGAGGACGAGGACGTCCGTCGTTGCGAGTTCGTGTCCGAGGACGGCATCCAGTGCCGCAACCAGGCCCGTCCCGGCTCCCGTTTCTGCGGTGTCCACGACACCGACGCCTTCGATGATGCGGAGGATCTGATCTAGCGCGCGGTCGCGCTGGGCGGGTCCCGGCGCATCTCCCACGCTCGTTCAGTCTCTAGGCACCCAAGGTGCCAGAAAGGGTAGGTGAAGTCATATGGCAAAAGTCCGTGTGTCCACCCTGGCCAAAGAGTTCGGCATGACCTCCAAGGAACTGATGGGTCATCTCGCCGAAATGAAGATTCCCGCTAAGTCCGCTTCCTCCGCCCTGGAGGACGCCTACGTCGCTATGGTCCGCAAGCAGCTCGCCTCGGTGATTGAGGCCCGCGCCCAGGAAGTCGAGGCCGCCAAGCAGGCCGAGGAGCAGGCCGCTGCTGCCGAGGAAGCCGCACGCGCTGCCGAGGCAGAGCG